>JAGODF010000201.1 GCA_017998375.1 Spirochaetota bacterium | reverse complement strand
GACTTCCCCGATCCCATCATCATCGGAACCGTCGATATTCGGGACCTGTTCCGTTTTCACCTGCCAGGCGCTGTCACCGTCAAGCCGGATCCCCATGACAAATCCGAATCCCCCCGCCGCGCCCGGCCTCTCGACCTTGTGCGCCGTGATCGTGAAGCCAGCCATCATGAATTTGAACCTTTCCGCCGGATGCGCTCCCATCGCTCCCTCCCTTCGCCCTGTATCAGCCTTTCATTGAATACGACGTTGGGAAAACCCATAATATCGGTAAATTTCAGCCTTTCATCTATATTCATCCAAAATTCCGGCGTTTATCGTGCCTTTTGCCATGGCAACCGTTTCCCGATCGGATTTTTTACCGATATCATCCCGATATCCCGGGTCTAATATCGTGTTGCAGAAGCATAAAATCATGTGTCGGAGTAAACCATGGAATTGCTGTTACAGGCCCTCACTACCACGTGCGCCATCCTTCTCGTCATACTGCCAGCGCGCCTGGTCCTGTGGATTTTACCCGACGGTGCGCGATTGCTCACGGTTACGCTGCTCGCATGGCTGGTCAATCTTGCGATGGAGCATATCAGCCTTGTCCTTCTTGGCGAGCGGATCCACGCGGTGCACATCCATCTCATAGAAGAAAATGAACTAAGCGACATGGATGAAAAAAAGAAAAACGAAACCATCGCCCGGTCGATGATCTGCTCCATCGCCACGATCGCGAAAGACAGGGATACCCTGAAGAAGGCCGTGAAGGAGATGGGACGGAAATCAAACCGCATGTCGGCTGGCAGTTTTTCCCGTTGCCGCGCAATGGCGGTCGTCGCCGCCGATAAAATCATGAGGAAAATCGGAAATGAAAAGCCGGAATAGCGTGTTGCACGGGTTAAAGGTCGCCCTTGTTTTCCTGACAGTGCTCACCACCTCGTGCGGTGAGATAATCGAGGAAGAGTGCGATGACTTTATCAGCGTGCAGAGGATGATGGAGAACACGGCCAATGGAATCCCGCGGGGTTACTATCAGCTTGTTGTGGAGGGCGATATACTACGCAACTACCCCTCGAACCTGCTGCCGACGCTGAACAACTACCTGTACTGGAGAGACCTCTACTGGTATTACTGTAGGGATGACGACGCATATTACCGCGACGATTACTATTATTACGGCACATACGGGTACGATCGGCTCTTCCATGACAATGCACTGTACTACGCGAACCTGTTACTGGGGTATTACCGCCAGGCCTTCCATCTCTACCTGGATTTCGACGGCGTGTCCAGTTTCGCCATAACAACCGAACCGGTGGATCCAGGCAGTTCCGTCATACCCTTTACCATGCTCTCGATAACCGACCTTGGCGTGGGCGATATTAATGTCAACATCACACTCAACAGTATAACGACCAGCCGCTCCTTCAGGCTCGAATACGGGGAAGATTTGTTTGCGTCGCTCGAAACAGGGAGCTCCCTGAAATTGTATATTCACAACATTCATCCTGTCGGGGAAAACACCCTCGTTGATGTGATATCCCTTAGCACGCTTTTCAATGACACTGGCAACATGGAATCGGTGAGCATCGAGGGGAGCATGAATCCGGAGAGGCGGTGAGTTTCAGAGCGGCACGGGAATGGCTATTCCGGCGTGTATCGCCAACATCATCATCACCCGCCAGTTGGCGAAGGGTTTTATGACATGCTCTTTTCCCGGATACCCGCATTCAGCTGTGCACTGATGTTTAGTGCCCACAAGGGAACATCCAATTAAATTATTAGAGGTTCCCTTATTTATTCTTGGATAATACTATGACAGCGCTTTCCCTTTCCCAGAATAAAAACATCCTGCTTTTCTCAATCACCATTGACTCAAAATCCCAACCGGAAGTGCTATTTTGATTTAATACTTCCTCGACTTTGGCAATGGGAAGGGGTATTGCGCCAAAAATGAAATTCTTTAATGTAATTGATTCATTTACACTTATAACTTTGTACAATTTATTCATTTTTGAGACTCCATTGTGATAATTAAAGCAAAGCGATACTTAAATCTCAACGATCAGCGAGTAGAAATGCAAACAATAAAAGCAATACAAGTCCGGCCGGTCCTGCTATTGCAAACGCAAAGGCTATCCAAATTATTGCTCTTATCATGCAATACCCCCTGATTATACAATAATAGTTTTCCAGATATTGCTCGAGTGATTGCTCAATGCGTATCAAAATCAACGAGTTTATAGTAAATTATTTTTTTTATTCTGTCAATACTAATTTGAAATCTAAACGGGAGAAGCCGTATTGTTTCCCCCGTGGTGCCGTGACTGATTTCAATCCCTTGATGATGAACTTGTATCTTTTCTAATTGATAAACTTGGACTTGGTAATAAGTACAGGGAAAATACCGTAAAAAGTTGATTTTTGCAGATCCATTGTCGAAGGACTAAAATAATTTCCGATATTTATAAATCGCTTTTCGTCATACATATTGACAGAAAAGAGCAAATAGACTACAATATGAGGAACTATATGATTACATTATTTAAAAGACTGTTTGGGAAAAAGAATCATAAAACCAAGCTAGCCACTCATGGGCATTTTGCTAAAAGAATATTTTTAACAGAATTTCAGGAAAGGAAACTCTTTCTGGGTTGGATGTTTGATAATAATATTCAAATCGATTCAATTTTTGACATAATAAAGCATCATGATGAATATATTAAAATTTATCCTGATTCCGGCTTTAAGAAAATATATTTGTATGATATTCTGGTTATTAATACAGAGTTAATGAAACATGAGTCTTTGCGTCATAATAAAATAATCCTATAATCTCGTAATTATTGGTGAATCTCACAATACTAAATAACCGGGGCATGAGGCATACATCACAGGATAAATACTCGTTATATGCCTGTATTTAATTATTACCAGAAGAAAGAGGGGAAACATGTTAAAGCAATTTATAATTTCAAAACAACATGATGTAAAGGAAATGCAGGATATCGTAAACCAATTGCAGAAAGTCCTGGATGAACTATATGTGGGGAAGATTCCCGGCGAGGAATATACCCTGGATGAGCTTAAGTGCTTCTGCCGCTCGATTATCGACGGCCAGAGGAAAAATATCCCCGGGCTGAAGCCCGGTTCCTGGTGCCTTGCACCGGCTGGATCCGAAAGGATGCCTTGGGACGCAAGGGTCGATTTCATAATGTTTCCAACATACCTGGCAATTTCCATCCTGACCCTAACAATGAAAAGGTTCCCGGACATCATGGAATCCCTGGATGGCTTCATGGATGCTCTTAAAAGTGGTTATCTCTTCGCAACGGGTATGAATCTCAACGGACATGGCCATGAAGCTGATGATGACCGGAAAAGGGCCGTTGAAATTCTGAAAAAGGGCGGCGTTTTTGAATTCGTAAAAAAGAACCCGGAATTTTCGCCGGAAATGTTTGAGATAGCCCAAAACCTGTAATAACGGATATTTTCCTCCACCTGTCCCGCATGTACCCCGAACTCTGTTTACGCTACAGGTGGAACTGCGACAGGCCGGAATCTATAGACGAGGGAATGATCCTTGGCGGCGTTGATACCGTGTATTACATGTTGCATTATGGAGACCCAGCGGAAGGCGATGTTGATGTCAGGCAAGTGCACAATATGGATGTATATTCCCCCGTGGACTTTAAGCTTTACAAACAGGAAAGTAATTGCGAGTGTTTCAGTATGATATTCAGCATGGAAAAGGAAAAATATGTTTTTTGAAGCCTTCGGAATAATGAGGAGTTGATCGAATGAAAAATAACAAACCGCTCTCCAGTCTTTTGGAATCCGGCATGCTTCCCGGGGCGCTGCTGGGAGTCTTCAATGCTCTCAAGGGAGAGGACGCGAAATACGCGGCGGACGAGGTGGTGGCCGCGGGAGAGGAACTGCTTGCGTTTCTTTCGGCCCTTTCGGTCCAGGTTTATTTACATTCATCAAACCAGCGGGAAGACATGAACAGGATCGCATTGGACGTGCTTCGCGGCACCATGGGGCCAAATCCCAACGCGGGCGCCTATTTCTGGCGAGCGATGAAACTGCTCGCTGTATGCGGTGACCTTGCTGCGGGAGCGGCCCTCCGCGGTAAGATTATGAAACCTGATGGGCACTACTATCTTGCCAGGGACGAGTTCATGGAGCTTTCGCGGCATCGCAACCGGATCATGCACGGGATATTCATCCAGCCGGCCGAAAAGAACCATGCTGACGCGGAGAACCTCTGCTCGATTGCGGAACAACTCTTCGGCGATGGATTCTTCAAGCCGGAAACCAGGGAAGGGGTTCCGTACCTGGGCGATATCTGTCTCTATCCCCTTTTTGCCATCAAGGAGGGCACATGCCTGCTGGCCCAGGATTTTACAGTGCTGAAAAACCCGGAGGATTATCAGAACCTCCTTGATCGAATTGCGCCGGATAATGCGTTCAAAGAGGAACTTGCGCTGATAATGGATGAGTTTAACATGAAGTTCCTGGATGCGGAGATGGCCGGCTTATCCGAACTGGCCCGCGAGCGCCCCCCGCAGTCAGGCGACCTCGTGGAGAGGCTCCTTGGGGCAGAACGGGGTGCCGTTCTCGTGGAAGGTGGATATGGGGCGGGGAAAACAGCCCTGTGGGCAGGCACGGCGGAGGAACTGCGCGGAAAGCCCGGAATCATAGTCATCGCTTTCAGGATGAAAACCCGGGGCCTCCTCTATTCGGGCAAAATGGTAAACCGGGTCATCGCGGAGAAACTGAAAGCGGAAACCGGGGTGGAACGTTCAAAAAATGAAAATGACTTCTCGTATATCATTAAAGCCGTCGGGGCCTCGTCGATGAAAGTTTTTCTCCTTATCGATGACATACACCTGAGGCACGGCGCCCAGGACCACCTTCTGGAGCAGTATAACGACTATTACAACAGCGGAATTCGTGTTGTGGGCTTCACGGCTGCATATCCGCCGATACTGCACTGCTTCAATGAGCGTTTCCCAATCACCTCGCCTCCCCGTGTGGCTGATGATGCCGTGCTGGAAAAGCTTGCCCGGGACTATGTCTGCGAAACCGGCCCCTTTCCCGGACAGGGAAGCAAAGAAGATGAGTCGTTTTCCGCTCTTCTCGGATGTGTGAAAAAGCTCTACGGCATCATCAGCCGGAGGAAAAGCGTGGACCTGCGCGGGTCGGCGGTCGGGGGGAAAACCTATTCACTGCTCGAGGAAGCTGCGCATATCCTCACTCCCTTCGCGGAACATGCCTCCCTTGATTTTGAAAAGGACGAAGCGGACCCCATAACCGGGTTCCCTGTGACAGTCACGGAAGCGACCTATCCTTACAGGGTGATGAAGCGGCGGGACCTGGGGATGGAGTATAGAAAGCATGTGCTCCGCAGTGCCCTGCCCAGGTGATTCGGGGCATGAATTTTTCGGATATGTAGCGTGCATGACACCCGGCAAGGAGAAATGACCATGAAACTGCCCGAGCCGTTTGCGTCATTCAGGAACAGGACAGATGAATTACGGGAAAGCCTGTTCCCCGATGGAGTTGCCGTTGAGCATGTCGCCTCCGTCCTTGCCAGGGGTCGCACGGGGGAGCGGGAGATATTCAACTACCTCTATTCCCTCCTGGGGCCTGGCACCCTGCTGGTTCGGTTTGGAGCGGTAATCCTGCTTTCCGAGTACCTTCGTGAAATAAGGTCCGGGGGACAGGTCAACTCCGTGCTGAACCATGCCATTGTGCAGAACCTCAAGGATACCCTTCCCACGGACACCGGGTGGAGGCTCGTGTTCCAGAAGGCCGCTGAAACGGTCACGGAAGTATCCGGTGTCCCGGGAATGCTCAGGGATCTTGCCGGTGAGGCCGTCGGCCCCAAAGACAGGCGCACCCTGCTTGAGGCATTTGTCACCATCCGCAATAAAACCGTACACGAAACCCTCGAGATCAATCCCGAAAGCCTCGCCTCCTCCCTGGAGATACTCGAACGCCTGGCCGGGAAGACGGCCATTTTTGACGCATGCGAATTCCGCGAAGTGGAAGGACATGTTCATTTCACGGGCGGAGAAGCTGACCTTGACCTGCATCCCTTCGTCCACACCGGCGATGCCCCCTATCTCTTCCAGGGCATATACACCTCGCGCGATGAGAGCATACTGCGCCTCCTGGGCACGGAGAGGGGAGACGAAACGGGCATCCCGTCCCTGGAAGCCGAGAAGTATTTCGACGGGATGCGCAGGTCCGCGGCCGGCCTGGTGGCGAAGTCCTTCGATTTCGGAGAAATCATATCCGGGTACGGTGAGTGCTTCGTGGGCCGCGATGCGGAGTTGGAGGCCCTGAAAGAGTTCTGCCTCAACCCCCGGGATGATAGGTTTCTCGCGGTGTATGCCCCCGCCGGTTTCGGGAAATCCGCCCTGCTTGCCTGCTTCAGCGTGCTGGACGAAATGAAAGACCGGGTGCTGCTTCACCTCTGCGGGGGAAGCGAGCGAAGTAATCCCATGAATGTTGTATTCTCCCTGTTGAATCGGAACAAAAACATCTGGAACCGGTTGTCGAAGGAGATGCGGACCCGCCTTTCCAAATTGCCGGGGAACTACGATGAGGCTGTTGGACTGTTCCAGGATACACTGGAGGAATACAGCGAAAATTGCGGGGGGAAAGGGCTTTCCGTCATTATTGACGGTGTCGACGAGGCCGAGGTTGCCTGGCCGAACCTCCCGCTGTGGAACCTCCTGTACGTGAAGGAAAAAGATGAGGAAGGGAATGAATCGATACGCCCCTGGGATATCCCGGAAAACGTTCGCATTGTCTTCGGGTACCGGGAAGGCACCACGGAAAGAAAGGACATCCCCACGGCGTCTATCGATATTCTCCAGCCCATGCGCCCCCTGGGGGAGGGTTCCGTGGACCAGGCTTTCGCGAGGTTCAGAATTTCAAAAGCCGTGCGGAACGTGATAATCGATCATGGCAGGCCGTTCGGATCCCGGGAGGGCATCGATCCATCGTATCTGAGGTTCGTGTACAACGACATGCTTACAGGGCGCATCAGCCCGGAGAACGCGGCGTCGGTTCCCCGGGGGCTTACGGGACTCTACATGAGCGAACTCGGCGGAAGGTCCCGCTACGAGAAGCGGGAGGAGACGCTCAGGGTCCTTGCCTCCTTCGCGCTGGCGGACGATGCCGTCACCACGGAGCTCCTCTCGCTGATGACCGGCACGGACCGGGCACTGCTGGACGACTTCGTCCTGGCGCACGGCAAGTGGTTTAACCGCGATTCCCGGGGCCGTCTCTACATATACCACGACAGGTTCAGGATGTTCGCCCTTCAGCGCTGTCCTGAATATCTGCTGAGAGAACTTAATGGGAAAGCGGCCCTGTTTGTTGAAACCAACTGGAACAAATATGATGCGGAAGAGCACCGCTTTTCATGCCCTGAAGAGATCGAGTACTCCCTGGAACATGGCGCCCATCATGTCTTTCTCACCGGCGACCACCGTCGCCTGTGCGATATTGTTTCAGATGAACGCTTCAGAAAAAACCAGGTGAGCCTTACGGGTCAGTATGATGTGACGTTCTCCGACCTTAATCTCGCGCTGAGAGAACGGGTACGCGTTGCCCTGGAGAACATTAAGCTCGAAACCGGCAATCCGGACAAACTCGATCTTTCCGGCGCCGAACTCCCCGAACTGTGCCGTATGGTACTGCTCTGCGGCGAGGTAGGCCATGAGGCGGAGAACGATATTTCCATAGCATTCGAATGGGCAAGGGAGGGGAGAGTTGAGGACGC
>JAGODF010000200.1 GCA_017998375.1 Spirochaetota bacterium | reverse complement strand
AAATTTGGCGTCGAGGCGCCCTTCAACCGCGCCGTGTACGATCTCTGCAGGCGGGAGTTTGCAAGGGAGAAATTCACGCCCCTGGATATCCGGTTCGTATGGGAAGAGGTGGTTCGCCGGATGAAACACCCTGGTGGAGCGTAGGGGGAGATACGCCATGGACAGCCATTCGGTACTCATCGCCTTCGCGCTTACCGCCTTCGCCGGCCTCTCCACCGGCATAGGAAGCGCCATATCCGTGCTCGCCAGCCGTACCAACAAAGAGTTTTTGTCCGTTTCCCTCGGCTTCTCGGCCGGGGTGATGATTTACGTGTCCTTCGTGGAAATACTTTTCGAAGCGAAAAATTCGCTCTCCCAGTCCCTGGGGGAAGGCCCCGCGGGATGGGCCGCCGCGGCTGCGTTTTTCGGCGGCATATTCGTAATCGGTCTCATTGACCGCTTCGTTCCCGAAGCGGAGAATCCCCACGAGATGCACATGGTTGAGGAGATGTGCGATACCGGCTGCAGGGAGCACAAGCTCATGCGTCTGGGGATGCTCTCGGCCATGGCAATCGCGATTCACAACTTCCCGGAGGGGCTCGCGACCTTCATGGCGGCGTTGAGCGATCCGGCGCTCGGTTTACCTATCGCCGTGGCGATCGCCATCCATAACATCCCGGAAGGAATCGCAGTTGCCGTCCCTATCTACTTCGCCACCGGAAGCAGAAGCAAGGCCTTCGGGTACTCGTTCCTCTCCGGTCTCTCCGAGCCGCTTGGCGCGCTCATCGGGTTTTTGATCCTCATGGTGGTGTTCAACGCCGCCGTCATGGGCGTGTTTCTGGGGGCCGTGGCCGGCATCATGGTCTTCATCTCACTGGACGAACTTCTTCCCGCGGCGCGCGAGTACGGCGAGCCGCACCTGGCGATTTACGGACTCGTCGCGGGAATGGCTGTGATGGCGGTGAGCCTGCTCCTGCTTCACTGACGACGCTGCCGGCGCGTCACGCGTACACTTTGAAGGGATTGATCTCGCTTTCGCTGATATACACCTGCGGGTGCGCAGCGTGCTTCGTCCCGCGCAGCAGCTCTTCCAGGTCTTTTTTCAGATATGGCAGATAGATCCGCTCTGTGCCGAAATGACCGGCGTCTATGACGGCGACACCCCGCGCCGCCGCGCCCTGGACATTGTGGTATCCCACGTCACCAGTGATGACGCACTGCGGCCCGTGGAGTGCGATGACCCTGTCGATGGAACCGCCGCCCGCGCCGTTCAGTAAGGCGATTCTTCTCACCGGCGCGTCCTGCTCGCCCCGGTACACCAGGTAATCCAGCCCGAGCCGCTCCTTGACCCTGGCGAGAATATCGCCGAGCAGCAGGGGGGCATCGAGGTCTATGCGCGTACCGTATCCGTTCTCACCATCGACGCGTGTATCGTCCGACTCAAGAAGAAGCGATCCGCCGCCGAAACCCAGAGCCTCGGCGAGTTTTCCGTGGTAAACCTTGTCCAGGTTGGTGTGCGACGCGTAGAGGCTCACGCGCTCCCGGGCGAGGCGCAGAAGCAGTGACGACCTGGGATCGGTATCTATTATTCTTTTCACGGATTTGAAGAAGAACGGATGGTGGGTTATAATCAGGTTACAGCCATTCCCGGCGGCTTCCGCCAGGACGCCCTCGTCTGCGTCCAGAGCGAGAAGTATCCCGGTCACCTCGTCGTTCATGAAGATGAGCTGGGAGCCGGCATTGTCGTACTCCTCCTGCAGACGCAGGGGAAACTTTCGATCCATGAGCGCCGTGACGTCCTTGACTTTCATGCGTATCTCCGGTCACCGGTGATTGAACTGGCGTTTCATTATTCGCAGACCGCGTTTCATTCATCAACCAGTTTTAGCGCATCATGGAAATAATTATTCCCCGGCGTGTTATTTTTCTTGATAAAGGGGCGGCGCAGGAGCAGGATCACCCTCATATTCCAAAGGAGTATGGTATGAAAAGAATATGCCTTTTTCTTCTGGTCGCGTTTTCCCTGTCGGTCGCTTCTTGTGGAAAAATGCGCGGGAAATACCGCTGCGTCTTCAACTGCGCGTGCAAGGACAGGAACATCGTTCACGAGCTCGAATTCGTCGGCTCTCGGTCGGTGGTCATCTCGGACTCCCTGGAAAAAAGGACTGTTCCCTACAGCGTTGACGGGAAGCGCGTGATTCTGGAGGAGAAGGGAAGCTCCGGCACCATCACCATCCTCGACAACCGCACGCTCATCATACAGGGTGCCGAGTGCCTCTCGGGAACGTACAGGCGCATTGAGTAGATGCTCCGGCAATGAAACACGTCGGGCGGGGATGGAAACCCCGCCCGTGTATCCGGCATCGTTCTTCCCTCTATACTGAAACGAACTTCAGGTCCAGGATCTCCGGAAGCTTGCCCATCTCATCCAGCGTCTCCTTGTCCATGACATCATCAACCTCGATCATTACCAGCGCCTTGCCTCCGCGCTTCGTCCGCGCCAGGTGGAGGTTAGCAATATTGACGCCCTTCTTGCCCAGGAACGTGCCTATGGATCCTACCACGTTTGGCACGTCGTTGTTGTGCATGATGATCATTTTCCCGGAGGGGATGAAATCGATGAGGTACTCGTTGAACTTCACGATCCAGGGCTGGTTGCCGATGACGGTGCCCCAGATCTCGTTTTCACCTTCATCTCCCTTGACCTTGATGATGATCAGGTGCGAATAGTCCCGCGAATCCTGGTCCTCGCCTATCTGTATCTTTATACCCCTTTCCTTCGCGACGAAGGGCGCGTTGACGAAGTTGATGCTCATGTCGGTGTAGGGTGATATCAGCCCTTTGATGTACGAAGCCGTGAGAGGCGACAGGTTGTAGTTACCGAAGACACCGGTATAGTAAATGCCCACCTCGCTCACCTTGCCGCCCATGACGGCGCCCTGAAGGGCACCCATCTTCTCCACCAGATCGACATACGGTTTCAGGAAGTTGTATTCGTTTACCTCGAGGGACGGGAAGTTCGCGCTGTTGCGGGCAACGCCGGAAAGGAGGTATTCAGCGACGTTCTCGGCGGCCTCGATGGCCACGGCCACCTGCGCCTCTTCCGTGGACGCACCCAGATGCGGCGTGAGCACCACGCTGTTGCCCAGTTCGTGGAAGGGCGGCAGCGTTTTGGGAGGCTCCTGTGAGAAGACGTCGAGGGCGGCACCGGCTATTTTCTTTTCCTTCAACGCATCGTAGATATCCTGTTCATTGTAGATACCGCCGCGCGCGCAGTTGATCAGCTTCACCGTGGGTTTAAGCTTCTTGATGACGTCCTTGTTGATGAGGTCGCGCGTCTGGTCGGTGAGGGGAGTATGGACCGTAATGAAGTCCGCTTCGCGCCAGATGTCCTCCAGGTCGACGATTTCTATCTCCGACTTTGAAAGGGCTTCCTTGGCTATGAAGGGATCGTAGCCTATCACGCGCATCGCGAGGGCCTTGCATCGTTTCGCGACTTCCGTGCCTATCCGCCCAAGCCCGATGACCGCGATGGTTTTTCCCCGGAGTTCCGTGCCCTCGAAAAGCTTCTTCTCCCACTCGCCCTTCTTCATCGACGCGTCGGCGAACGTCGTTTTTCTGGCCAGGGCGAAGAGCATTGAGATGGCCTGCTCGGCGGTGGATATGGTGTTTCCGCCGGGCGTGTTCATGACCACAACGCCCTTCTCGGTGGCCTTCCCGATGTCCACGTTGTCCAGTCCCACTCCGGCGCGGGCGATGACCTGCAGTTTTTCGGCGACGGCGATCACGTTCGCGTTTGCCTTTGTCGCCGAACGGATGATGAGGCCGTGGGCGTCCTTGATCTCCTTCTTGAGATCTTCCTCCGAAAGACCCGTCTTATAGACGACCTCGAAGGCGCTGTTTTTTTTCAGGATTGCAATGCCTTCTTCCGCGAGCTTGTCGCTGATGAGAATCTTTTTCTTCATGTGCATGTCTCCAGATGTAGTGTTGTTAGAATGGGAATATCCGCTCTATATGCAGATCGGCGCTGGCCTGGGAACATCGTCCCCACGGCGCATTACACGATCTTGAACACGATGGCAAGCACGTCAGACTCGGGCGAAGAAATGCCCATGAATGAGGAGAATCGGTCGTTGATGATCCGCGCGAGCTCCGAGGGGCGTACTCCGCGGTTCTCCTTCACGATGTTTCGCAGGCGGTTGAGGCCGAAAACCTCTCCTCTCTGGTTCTTCGAGTTTACCAGCGCCTTTGAATAGAGTATTCCTATGTCGCCCCGCAGGAGGAATGTCCTGCCCATGCCGTAGTTCGCCTTGGGATCGTATCCCAGGGGGATACCCTCCGTGTCAAGGGAGTCGAAATCGTTTTTTTCTATCCGGTACAGGTCCAGAGGCGGGAAACCGGCGTTGGAATATATCAGCCTCATGGTCTTGATGTCGTAGTAGAAATAGTAGGCGGTAATGAAACCGCCCTTTCCCTCGGAGTACTTGTAGAGCACGGTATTCAGCCTCTGGAGCACGGTGTAGCTCGACGGCGCCTCCAGGATGCTCGACTGGAAGGCCGAGCGCATCACGACTGCATAGAGGGCGCTGTTGACGCCCACGCCCGAGATGTCGGTGGAAACGCATCCAACGCCCTGGCCCCCGGGACGCAGGAAGTCGAAGTAATCCACGCCCTCGCCGTACTTGGGCACGTAAAACGCGCCGAATTTGATGCCTATCATGTTGGGAAGGGTGGCCGGTATCGCCTTTGAGAGAATGCCGGAAGAGAGCTCTATCGTCCTGTTGACGAACTGTTCGCGCATCGCCTCCTCGTACGTAAGCGAGTTCGATATATGTACGTTGCTTTCCTTCTGGAAATAGTTGAGCTTCGTGATCTCGTCGGGCTTGAAGGCGGCGAGGGTGTCCTTGTCGCCCAGGCAGAGGAGACCCAGGACGGTGCGCTGGTGGTAAATCGGAAGAATAATTTTTATTTTATTGGCAATGAAGAACTCGGCGAACTGGTCACGTATTTCCTGGAAGTTTTCGTCGTCCATGTAGACGCGGTCCATGTGCAGGACTTCCTGGTTCTTCACAAACCACCTGATGACGGGGGAATTGCGCTCCAGCGCGCCGACCTCGACGCTATCGCCCTTAAGGTAATACAGCTCGTAGTGGCGCCTTTCGTTGTTGAAGAGGATGAAGAATGCGTGCTTGAGGAAAAGCGATTCATAGAGAATATCCACGGTGCGCTGGATGAGGCTCTTGAAATCCTTTGTCTTTTCCACGTCACGCACGAAAGTGTCAAGGATCGCCTCGAACTCGTGCTGCCTGCGCCGGAACAGCTTGTCGATGTACGGCTGCACGTATATCGAGAACACGATGAAAACTACGACGACGGCCCCGGCCACGATGTAGACGGGAATCGACGGCATGAACGATATCCCCGAATCCCAGAGCCTCAGTATACTGTAAATGGGGATAAAGATGGCCGTCGAAATAATGGAGTACATCGTGGTTTTATGGATGGCAGTCGTGATGTCCATCATGTTGTACGAGATGATCGCATAGAAGAAGGAGCCCATGCCGATGAAAGCCGCCAGCGATGGACCCACCACGTAAAGGTCAGAGAAGTTGTACACTAGAGGCATGAAGATGGAAAAAAACGCGGCGATGGACATCCCGATCGACGTGCCCACAAACACATACCGCATCTGGAGACGGTGTATCGCGATTTTTGTCCTGACGTACTTGATGATAAAATTCATGACCGCGGACAGGATGTAAATGAATGTTATGAGTGCGTAATACCGGTAAAAAAAGTTGAATTCGCGGGAAAGGGTTCTCTCCTTGAAATACGCCCTGGTGATGTTCCAGTCGGTAAAAACCGCGATATATGCCACCGTCAGCGCCGGCAGGAGAATCAGGATCGTGTAGGTGAAGGGGAACAGCTTTTCACGCTTTGGAAAGACCATCGAGAGCACCAGGAGCGAGGAGAAGCTCATTACCGTCGAGAGCTGGGTTATCTTGTTGATCATGGTAAGGTGCGGGGACGTGGGGAGCGCGTAGGTGAGGAACATGGTAAAAAGAATACCGAAAGAACACACCGCGAAAAAGGCGTAATACCGCATCACCTGGTCGCGCCAGTTTTTCAGCAATCCGAATACGGCCGCGAATATGATGAGCAACGAGGCGAGGAACGACGTGATGAGGCTCAGCGTGAACATGTTTCACCTCTTTGGCGGTGTATCCCGGTCATGGACTCATCAACCCTACCATGTCGGTTTATTTTTGCAAGTAATTTCTCGTCCGTGATGAGCCGGCGAGTAAAGTGTTTGACAAATGTGTGTTGTCGCGTGCCACTAATGTAACCGACCCGCGCACAGAGGATCGGATAGAGATGTTTCAGGAGGGCCGATGGACCAGAGGCCATCGTGGGATGACTATTTCATGAAAATCGCCGAGGATGTTTCCTCCAGGGCGACCTGCATCCGCAGAAAGGTTGGGGCGGTGATAGTGAAGGACCGGTGGATCATCTGTACCGGCTACAACGGCCCGCCCTCCGGCGTGCCGCACTGCACCCCGGAAACCTGCCTCAGGACAAAGTACAACGTGCCTTCGGGCGAGCGCCACGAGCTCTGCAGGGGCCTTCATGCCGAGCAGAACGCCATCATCCAGGCCGCCCTTCACGGAGTCTCCATCAACGGCGCGGTGATCTACGTGACATGCCAGCCCTGCTCCATCTGCACCAAGATGCTGATCAATAGCGGCATCCGGAAGTTCATCTACAGCGGGCCGTACCCCGACCCGCTTGCCGAGGAGATGGTGCGCGAGGCGAAGATAGAAACCGTCATATATTCTCCACGATCATAGTGACTGCCTCGGCCCCTCCCAGGCAGAGCGACGCTTCCCCGAGCGCCGCGTTCCGCCGCTTCATCCCGTGGATCAGCGTCGTCATCGCCCGTGCGCCGGACGCGCCGATGGGATGCCCCAGGGCGACTCCTCCTCCGTTCACGTTGAGTTTTTCCGGGTCGATGCCGAGCTTGCGCATGACCGCGAGCGTGGAACCCGCGAATGCCTCGTTGATCTCGTGGAGGTCGATGGACTTAAGGTCGATACCGGCTTTTTTGCAAACCTTGGGGATGGACTTGACCGGTGCAATAAGAACGTATTTCAGTTCAAGCCCGTCAGATCCCGACGCTACGACTTTCACCAGCGGTTTGACGCCGAGCTCTCGGGCTTTCTTGTAGCTCATCACCACCAGCGCCGAGGCGCCGTCGCTGATCACAGACGAGTTGCCTGCCGTGGCGAATCCTTCTTTCTGGAACGCCGGCTTCATCTTCGAGAGCTGTTCATACGAGGTTGGGCGCGGGCACTCGTCTGTATCGAAAAGGATTTCCCCTTTTTTCGACTGAATCTTCACCGGTACTATCTCATCCTTGAATATTCCGCCGTTGATTGCCGCAAGCGATCTCTCGTAGGAGCGGAGCGCGTACCGGTCCTGGTCCTCGCGGCTCACGCTGAAATCCTTTGAAATGATATCGTTGCTTATCCCCATGTGGAAATCGCTCACCACGTCCCAGAGGCCGTCGTGCACCATGTGGTCCAGAATCTCCGCGTTTCCCATGCGGGCGCCGAACCGCGCCTTGGGCAGGTAGAATGGGGCCATGCTCATGTTCTCCATGCCGCCCGCGACGACTACGTCCGCATAGCCTGTTTTCACGAACTCGGCACCGATTATAGCGGCCATGAGGCCGGAACCGCACACCTTATTGACGGTGAGAGCGCCTGTCCACATCGGCATGCCGGCCTTGATGGCAGCCTGACGCGCCGGGTTCTGGCCGTAGCCGCAGGGCAGCAC
>JAGODF010000003.1 GCA_017998375.1 Spirochaetota bacterium | reverse complement strand
TTTTATCCATAATGCCGATAATCGAACTCGGGTCGAGGGGGGCGAACTTCATCTCGAAGCACCGTGACAGGATGGTCGGCAGTATGGCGGAGGTGCCGGACGCCACGAGGAAGATATGGGTTCCCGAGCGGGCTCCTCTATGGTTTTCAGAAGGGCGTTCTGCCCCTCGATCCTCATGCGATCCACGCCGTCCACGAGGACGCACGTGGTCCCGGAAAACGACTTCATCGAGAGCCTTTCTATCAGCCACCGTACGGTCCCCGCTTCCTTTCTGTCCTCGCTGCCAATGGGTATTGCGCCCCTTTCGTTGGGCCCCAGCTGGACGAAATCTGGATGGGTACCCCCGGCGACCCGCAGGCACTCGCGGCAGGTTTCGCATGGAGGATTTTCGCTGCGGCAGAATACAGCCGCGATTGTTCTCCCGGCAATAAGCCGCTTGCCGATGCCGGACGCGCCGGTGAACAGTATCGCTCCCGGTAGGGTCCGGTTTTCCACAATACGGGTTAGTATTTTTTTCTGCCTCTCGTGGCCGACTATATCAGTAAAGTTGATTCCCAAAACGAAAACCCCGCATAATTGTTGCTACATGAGACCGCGGTAATGCCGGCCCAGGAACGTTCCGCTGCGAGTATGACGGGCAGGTAGCTGAAATGGGACGGGCAGCCGGCAGCGAGGCGCTGTGTCCTTCGTCAGTGCATCAGATCCAGGATCAGGCCCCTGATCTCCTCGATATCCTTGAGCAGGTTGAACGCAGCGGCCCTGGTGATTTTCCCCTGGATTTCCTCGATCTTGTCGTTGATCTGCCTGACGATCAGATAGTCGGACCTGTCGGAGCGCGAGCGCTTGAGCACCGCGGTACTGAATCCATCGCTCACCACTGTTTTCAGGATATGCTGGACGATCGCCTTGTACTTCGCGAGCTCGAAGAGGGTCTGTTTTTCCAGGAACTTCTTCTCCTGCTCCTCGAGGTCGGCCATCAGCTCCTCGATGGTTCCCTCGACGCGAAACTGAATGCTGTTCTGGAGATTGGCCGAAAAAGACCTGTTCACCTGCACGGTGCCGGCGGTTTTTTTTCTCGCCTTTACTTTGGTCTTTTCTTCCTTTTTCGCGTTCGTCGAATAGATCTCTATCATGACCCGCACCCGTGCCGGTTCAGGCGCTTTCCTCTTTCTTGTTGATGATACAGCTCCCTTCAAAGATTACGCCGTCTTCCATGATCAGGCTCGGCGTGATAATGTTGCCGTTGACCTGTCCCGTGGAAAGCATGATAACCCGCTCCCCCGCGAAAATGTTTCCCTTTACCAGCCCGCCCACGACTACCACCCTGGCCTTGATATCGGTGATGGCCTCGCCCGATTTCCCTATGAGCACCTTCCCTTCCGTTTGGATGGTACCCTTGAATTTCCCGTCAATCCGGAGCAGTCCGTTGATATTGAATTCTCCCTTGAATTCTGAACCCTCGCCGATGATGCTGTTGACGATATTGTCTTCTATCTGCTTGATTGCCCGTGCCATAATCCGCTGAAATATCCTTTCCCTTGCCTTGTGTGCATCCTGTGACCGAATATTCTCGGTATAGATACTTCATCACAGACATAATAAGATAATAAGTCAACAATTATATGGGCACATAACCTGTACAATCCATATAGATACTGCATTCACCCAATTCTCACATGAAAAACCGCTCTTTTCATGATAAAAATAGTTGCAATGCTCCATCGAACCATTGATACACTGATTGGGAAATATCATCGAATGCTCTTGTTATCTCAACTATCCTCAAATTGAAAAAGTGGCCTGTTAATTATTTTTATTGATTGAATTTGTATATAAACCATTGTAGTATGCTCGCAAGAGTGGTTTCGTAAGTCCGATCGGAGGAATGGATATATCAGGATGAGTGCTACAGGGGAGACGAAGGCGAATCATTGCCCCTGGCGATAAAAAAAAAGGGGATATAATCCCCTTTAAGAATAAATTTGGAGGTTCGTCAAAAAAATAGGAGGACAACTGATAACCACAAAAATTAATATTCGTTTTTTTGTCAACAAAGAAATAAATAAAAATCAAAGCCCCGTAATTTCTTATCGGTCTAATGCCCGGATCCTGAAAACGGGGCATTTTTATCACTAAAATAAAGGTGGTAACGGTGACATCCAGGGATACCCTTGTTGTGCCGAACAACTTCAACGATTCGTATACTTTCGAAGAGATATTGAACCTCCAGGAACCCCTCTACTCCGGCTCTATCACCTCCCTGGACCTCTCTCCCCTCACGTTCATAGAGCCCTATTCCATGGTGGGACTCATCCTCCTGGGACGCAATTATTTGAGAAATACCGGCAGGAAACTCGTGCTGAAAAACATTCCCCTGGCCATCCACCAGTACCTGTACCGTATGGACTTCTTCAACAAGGGAGTGTTCAGCATAAAGGACAAGCTTGATGAGCGCTTTTTCCTGAAGCGCAGCTCCCAGAGCAGGAGCCTCATCGAGATAACCGATATTCCCAACAAGGAAAGGGAGAGCATCAGGGCGATAACCGGGGTCATATCGCTTTTCAGGAAGAGGGCCCGTCACATACTGAAACCCTGGATCAATGATACAATTGTCGATTATTTCGTGACAGTGATTTCCGAGCTCTGCCAGAACATCTACGAACACAGCCTGGATTCGGGCTATCTTTCCATGCAGACATACTCATTCGGCAAACAGCAGGTCGCCAGGCTCGTGATAGCGGATTCCGGCATCGGGATACAGGAAAGCTTCGCGTCGAAGCCCGCCATCACGTACCGGTCTCCGGCCCAGCTCATCGAGCTGGCTATAACCACGACGATTTCCAGCAAAAGGGACTTCGGCTACGGTCTCAACCAGGTGAACTCCATCGTCGAAAGATTGAAGGGGACCGTTTTCATCAGGTCATCCAATGCCTCTGTTTCCATCATGCATAACAAAAAGCAGGGGACCGTATCGCACTCCTTCCTGATGAACGACCTCGCCCCGTTCCCCGGCACGCAGATATCGATATCCCTTACAGGCTGAATCCCCGCGGCCGCAACGGGAAAGAACAGCTTAATTATGCGAGCGCCGGCACCGATACTTAATAACAAGCTGATACCCATGGTTATAAAAATAAGCAAAATAGCCGGCGACCAGAAACCCAGGATCCCGGACCTCATCACCCGCCCCCTCGGGAAGAGCCTGTTCAACAAAGTATGCGGGATGATATCCGACATCCACGATGGGGAAGTCCTTCTGCTCGATTTCTCCGGGTACCGGGTGCTTGACCCGTCCTTTATCGATGAATTCATAATTAAACTGATTTCCGAATCAAGGCAAGACGCCCCATCCTTCCACGTGAAGCTCGCCGGCATATCCGACATCGCCGTAATGAATATTTCATCGGTTTTTAAATCATTCAACGACGCGAACACGCCAGGCATGGCGGTGGTTACCGACAGCGTGATACACAACAGTTACATCATCGGCGAACTCAATCCGCAGGAAAGGGACATTATCAACTATCTCCGGGTAAACCGGAGCGCGGCCTCCGCCGAGATCGCCTCATTCCTGGAGATGAGCCACGAAGACGCCCTCGCCATGCTCGAAAGGATGTACCGCATGAGAATTATCAGAAAAATCGACCATGATTCCGTACTATTGTATCATTCACTGTGAAACGCAGCGCGGCATGCCGTAACCCGGGCAAAATCATACTTGATAAAAAAATCATTACGTGTTTCACTGCCTCGCGGCAGGTGCGCAGATACATGGCATTAAAACAAACTTACAGAAAAGGGAAGGACGCCGCGGCCCATGACAATGACAGCCTTTTCGGCCTGCTGTCGTCATACAAAATCTACAATACCTATTTCCGGGTGCTCGTTTCAGAGGAACAAGACCGCATCGTCATACAGGTTACGGACAACCCGAAGAACTGGGGAAACATCCCGGCGGACAATTACAGGGACTACAAGCTTCTCAGCCGGCTGGACATGGGAATAAACCGTCTCAGCGTGAAATACGTATCACCACAGCATCTGATCGTGTTTTTCGGATCGATTCTCGGATCGCGCCTGCCCACGAACAAGGTAACAATCATAAACAACCTGGACAAGGACGGCTTCTTCATCCTGGAAACCTCCCTCAAGTACAGGCAGTCGATTATCAGCGGTTTAAAAAAACTCATAAACCTGCCGCCCCAGAAAAAATACGAAATTCTCGAAAAATTCATCGTTGACGCTTCCAAGGGGTGAACATGGCTGAAACGAATCAATTTAACGCGCTGAACGAAACCACCCGCCTCATTAAAATCGCGCTGAAATACACAGGCGGGGACATGGAAAAAGCCAAGCAGATGGTCAACGGCCAGTTGAACGACGTGGCCATAACCAAGGGTCGGTTTTCCGTTGGAGGCCATACGTACGGCGTATTCCTGGTTTTTTTCAACCTCGCAAACAACTATATCATGAATCTCAATTCCCTGCTCACGCCGAGCAAATCCCTGAACGACAAGATATCAATCAACGACGGCTGGAAGTTCTTTTACTCGAAGTTCAAGGAGGTCGTCAACGAGGAAGCCGAAACGAGCAAGACGGCCGGCAGTTCCTATGAATTCACTCAGCACCTGATCGCATCCCTCAACGGTTACGGTGTATTCAATTACGTGGCAGAGAACAACATCGAAGCCGTGACGGATATCCTTCGGGAAATCATCGAAAAATACTACAACAGGGACGAGGCCCAGTGCCAGATAGATTTTGAAAGAACAAGTTCGCTCAACCTTGAACTTGCGGGAATTCCTTTGGAAGAGCCCTCGTCGGCAAGGGTTGCGGCGCCCTCGGAAACATCCCCGTCCGAACCCGAGAGCCTTATCACCCAGATAGAAAAGGACGCCGAGCACGTCATTACCGGCAGGGTGATAGTATCACCCGTGAAAGGGAAGTACATCAATGACATCCAGCAGGGTGATAAAATACGGATACTACTCACGGATAAAAACGATACGATATCAGAAAAGGTCGCATCTGCCCAGAAAGCCGTCACAACCGAAGGGGAATGGCTTCCGGTGAAGGCAAGGGTAAAAGCAAAAATCCCCCTTACGGAAGGGGGATTCATGATTTACGGTGTGGTTGCGAAAAACATCCTCGCCCGCGTGGTGGAGGAGGAAAACGTCAAGATTGAGATGGACAGCACCCCCCGAGCCGAGGCCGTCAAAGAAACCGACAGCCAGACCATGCTTTACATAGCGGTGTTGATAGCTGCCCTGTTCATCGCACTGATGGTTATAGTATTACTGATACAATAATCCGGTTCCCGGTAACGGGCTTTATTGTATGCCGTATTTCTTGATCTTGGCTTTCAGTGTATTGCGCGCTATATCGAGCACCCGGCTTGTTTTCTGAAGGTTCCAGTTGGTCAGCTCAAGAGTCTTCACAATATATTCCTTCTCGACTCTTTCCACGACCTTATCAAGGGTTTCATAATCATCGGGGAGTTTTACGGCTTTTTTCCTTCCTCTCGCGTGGGCATTCATTGATGCACTCCTTTCCTTTTGATTTAACATGTCCCTTCTCCTTGTTCCCTGGGAAAATTCGTTGTATAATTGCTGTATATATGAGCCTATACCCTTACAATAGCTCGCTCACATATGTCACAGAAAATAATACGGTTCGTTTTAGTCAATTCTAATTAGAAAAATACCCAATATTAATTTACTATCAATAAAATTTCATAATCCAGTAATTTCACACGGTAATAAGTATATCTTATGGATCACAATTTAACAAAAATTTTTTCAGCAATTTTTTTCACCTTTATTTTATTACCCTGTCATCTTCATGCCCAGCTGCCCGGCTGGGTTCTCACCAGGGATCACGATGGCAACAGGTATTATATCGACACCAGGGGCAAAATATGGACTTCCGGCACTCCGGAGTACAAACACAAACCCGTTTCGCTTGCCGGAATTGATTATTATCTTTCGCAGGGGCTGGAACTGGTAAAAAACCACTATATTCCCGAAGGCCTGGCCATCTTAAATTCGATTCTCGCCATGCCCATGACGAACAACCGGATATACAAGGCACAGTCGCGTGCCGCCAGCGAGGTAAACAGGCTGAAAAAGCGGGAGGGATCCAGATATACCCGCCACATCGAGAAATCGCCACTTATTCTCTACCGTGACGGTGACTTCATCACAATGGAAAACCAGATCAGCCGCTACCGGATGAAAACACCGTTTGAAATCACGATTTTAAACTCTTCACACAGAAAGAAACATCGTTACATGTACCATGGCCTCCTCGCGGGACTTTCATTCAACCGGGAGCGCTCCGCCCGGCCGGAACGATTCGACGCGCTCCTGGCCCTCGACAGCGAGGAGTTTCAATCGGTCATATCATCCACGGCGGAGCTGAAACTACACTGGGAAATCACCCTGGGCAAAGACATCTACCAGCGCAGGGAAATTCGCTCCGAAAGGAAGTTGCTCGTGTATGCGATCGAAAACAGCCTGGCGCCTCCTTTTTCAGGGTACGAGGGCTATTTTTACAACGGCACCAGGGGTTATTTCATGCGGATAGTTTTCAGCAACGGGACGTCGGAGATTAAAAGGGAACGCCTGCTCAACATCATGAATGAGTTTAAAATTCTGTAATTCAGAACCGCGCCGGGCTATCGCTTAACAATCTGGATCTTGTCGAACCAGTCGCTTTTGTCGTATTCGGAAATCAGCTTTATTGA
Source organism: Spirochaetota bacterium (assembly GCA_017998375.1). Lineage (GTDB taxonomy): Bacteria > Spirochaetota > UBA4802 > UBA4802 > JAGODF01 > JAGODF01. Next base: position 30,400 of record JAGODF010000003.1, on the reverse strand, counting down.
GGACTCCGCCTCGTTCTGCGCCCTGAAGGGACCCACATGCACTTTATATCTGTTATGTATCTTCGAAAGGATCACGGTATGCCCACGCTGCGACAGGAACTGGGCGATTTCCTGGGAAGCTTTCTGGTTGTAATTCCTATTGAGCCTAATAACAAAGGGATACTCGTTTTGGGGAAACACCGTCTTGGGGGCCACCGCATTGGCTGCCTGTTCCGTCTGGGGCATGAGTCCCGTGACCCTGCTGCCGATCTGGGTTACGGCGCGCCGCGTATCGTCATCGATTATCTGCGCCTGGGAACCGGCGGCGAACTTTATTCCCACGACCAGTCCGGCCGTGAAGGAGATGATACACAGCCCCACGATCAGGGACATCATCCTGGACGCTTTCTTTTTGTTGCGGTCGGCCTCCTTCCTGTACATCGCGTCAAGGCGGGCCACGTTGTCCGCGTCATGAAGGGCCATGGGATGGTTCATCACCCTGGTTTCCTTGCCGGCATAAAAGTCCATGTTCTGCATAATCTGGCGTCCCTGAAATAAATGAATAATGGCGAGAAACCGTCTACATTTATTATTCGACGCGGGGTTCGCAAATAATTAGAAAAATATACAACCCGGTTGAAAGGGCCGAACAATGCCGGTGGGTTCGCTACGCGTTGGCTTTAAACGGTTTCAGGGCCAGGGCCGTAAGCTTTTTCAGCGAAGCGACTTCCCTGTCCTTCAGGGGCCGGAAGGATCCGGAATGGACCCCCCGGAGCGCGAGGGGGCCGAATGATATCCGTTTCAGCTTTTTCACCTTGTAGGAAAACATGCTGAAGGTTATTCGAATCTGCCGTTTCTTCCCTTCCCTGATCTTCAGCCGCAACCTCTGCCGGCTCGCGTCGAGGAAAGTGGTTTCCGCCGGGTTGGTTCTCCTCCCGTACATGCGCACGCCTTTCCGGATTTTTACCGCGTCTTCCTCCTCCAGGGGCCTGTCGAGCTCGACAATGTATTCCTTGTCCACCTCGAACTTCGGGTGCGTGAGCACATAGGCGGCATCGCCGTCATTGGTAAGGAGAAGGAGTCCTTCCGTGTCCCTGTCCAGCCTGCCCACGGGCACCACCCCGGCGTGGCGGAAGCGCTCCGGGATGAGGTCCATCACCTTGGGCCTGTCGAACTGGTCGTCAACGGTGGTGATGTAACCCTTGGGCTTGTTGAGAAGGAGATAGTAGTACCGCTCGATGATAACGCGCTTTTTCCCGTATGTAACCACGTCCGATTCGGGATCAACAGTCGTGGAGAGGTCGGTGACGACGCTGCCATTGATTTTCACCAGCCCGTCCAGTATGAACTTTTCCACCTTTCTGCGGGAACCGATCCCGGCGTGGGAGAGAAACTGGTTAATCCGCATCTGCCGCTTCCCCGGGGGCGCCTTCTTCCTCCTTCTTCTCCTCATCCAGCTTGCTGGAAGTCTTCTGGAACTTCACGGAATCCTTATCCGTTTCTTTTTCCAGGTAGACCATGGTGCCGCGCTGTATGATGTGCAGGCTCTGGTTAAACGTGGTGCCCTTGAGGAAGATAATCTCGTTGTCCTTGAAATTGAGGTTGTATTCGCCTATGATGGGATTGCCCCCGCGCAGGTACGACTTGTACTTGCCGTCGGGCGATATTTCCAGGGCGTGTTTGGTGAAATCGCCACGCTTGTCGACGCTCCACCATTTTCCCGAGATCACCTTCATGACGCGTTTCGCTTCCTCCTCCCAGAATGTCGAGATGAAGCCGTCTATGCTTTCCTTGCTCTTGTTGGTGAAGAACTGGATGTTCTTCCCCCAGACCCACCCGGCAATGCCGCCGGCCGACTTCACCCTGTACCAGTATCCGGTTGACCCGCTGACATTATCAAGCTCGCGGGACTTGTCGACCACCTCCACGATCTCGGCCCGTTTCAGGAGGGCCACCCTGGCCGCGTACTTGATGGGATCTATCCGCATCACGGAGTTTTCCCTTATTATCATCCCCACGACCTTTTTCTTTTTCAGGTCGTCCTGAAGCGGTTCGCTTTCCCTCCCGCAGACCGGGAGCAGGGAAAGAACGGCACAGGCTGATAATATCGCACTGCAAAAATGACGCCTCATAGAATACCTCAATCCAATATGCTGCTTTCCGGGTACATCGTGTTGATGATGTCCCGGTACTTGTCCTGTATCGCCCTGCGCTTGAACTTGTACGTCAGGGTGAGCTCCCCCGTCTCTACGGAAAAACTGTGTGAAAGCAGCGTGAATTTCTTTATCTGCTCATATCTCGCCAGCGTGTCCGATCTCTCCTCGATTCGCTTCTTGAAGAAAGTGATTATCTCGGGATTCTTTACCATGTCCTCGTTGGTGGAGTAGTCGATGTTCCTCGACCTGGCGTACTCCCGCAGCCGGTCGAAATCCGGTACGACCAGGGCGGCGAGATACTTCCGCTTGTCTCCCACTATGCAGAAGCTTTCTATGAATTCATCGGCCGCGAACTTTTGTTCGAGGGGAAGGGGAGCGATGTTTTTCCCGCCGGAGGTGATGATAAGGTCTTTGAGTCTTCCCGTTATCATAAGGCAGCCGTCGCTGGTGAACGAGCCCAGGTCACCGGTGCGGAAATACCCGTCGCTGGTGAAGAACTCCCCGGCGTCCTCGCCCTGGTAATTCAGGTACCCCTTGCAGACCATGGGCCCCCTGACGAGGATCTCCCCCTCGTCCGATATCTTTTCGTCGGCGCCATGGAGGGGCGGGCCCACGGTGCCCGGCCTGCTTTTCCCCGGCAGGTTTACATTAATCACGGGAGACGTTTCCGTAAGGCCGTAGCCTTCCAGTATCTCCAGGCCGAGGCTGCCGAAAAAATAGGCCACCTCCACCGAAAGGGGGCCGCCTCCGGAGAAAAGTATTCTCATCTTGTCCATGCTGATGATTTTGCGTATCCTGCCGTAGACCGGCGCCATGAGCAGGCGCATGAGGCGGACGAAGACCGGTATGCGCTTGCCGATCGACTTCCTCATGAAATACTCCTTCCCGATATTCAGCGCGAAGGTATAACGGAACCTTTTGAACGCACTGTATCGCTCGATCACCTGCACCACGTGCACGTAGAACTTTTCGTACATGCGGGGAACAGAGCACATAATTGTCGGCTTGATCTCCTCTATATCGCTCACGACCTCCTCGGTGTCGAACGTGTGGGAGATCGCTATTTTGGAACCTATCAGCCCGCTCGCGAAAAGGTCCGAGGACAGACCGAAGACATGGCTGAAGGGAAGATGGGACTGGCGCGTGTCGCCGGTAGTGATGTCGAACAGCTTCGCGAGGGGACTCTGGGCGATAAAGTTGCCGTGGGTGAGCATCACGGCCTTCGGGATGCCCATTGTGCCGGGCGTGTACACCAGTGCGGCAAGGTCGTCCCGGGAAATGCCCTTCATTATGTTGAAAACCGTTTCCAGCTTCCCGGATTTTTCACCGGTACGGAGCAGCTGCTCATAGGTAATGATGCTCTTGTCCGCGGAACTCAACGGGAAATCTATGATCATCTTGTGCAGCGGCGACTTTACCCTGTGAAGCACAGGCAGTGCGCGCTGGTACTGGCCCAGCCCACCGGCGAAAAGAACGCGGGAACCGGAATGTTCCAGGAGATACAGAATGACCTCCTCGGGGAGGGACGGGTAGATCGGCACGTACACCGCGCCGAGTGAAAGGATCGCGTATATTTCCACCGCGTGGCGGAGCGAGTTGGGCGAATACACCGCGACGAAATCGTCCTTCCTCACACCGGCATCGTAAAGACCCGCGGCGAGATAGAGCTGCTCCTCCAGGAACTGCCCGGATTTCACCGGCACGAAATTCCTGGTGGGCTGCCCGTCTTTTTCCTTCGCGAGAAACGAGACCCTGTCCCAGAGAGAGCGGTAGGTGTTCAGCGTGATGGCGGGTATCGAATTGTCCCCGAAATTCTGCCCATCTACAAGTCTTTTCAAGTCGGCCATTCATTTACCTCGTCTGCCGGAACGCGCTGGCTGAAGCACTCCCGGTAATCATTCCCGCTCACTCGGCAATCCTGAAGGAATCCTTGTCGACCTTGTCGTAGATCCGGTGGCGGATAAACAGCTCCAGGAGGTCCGGGTCTATCTTGTTGTTCTTCGCCTCGTCGTTGAGTATCTTCAGGGCGACTTCCTTGGGGAGAGCCTTCTTGTACGGCCTGTCGGACGCCGTCAGCGCATCGTATATGTCGGCGATCGCCATCATCCTCGCCTGTATGGGAATTTCTTCCTTCTTCAAACCGTAAGGATACCCGGTGCCGTCCAGTTTCTCGTGATGCTTGAGGGCTATCTCGGGGATGTTTTTGAACTCGGGGGGCCACGGGATCTTGCTCACGAAATTGTAGGTGTGGATCACGTGGCTCTCTATCTCCTTTCTCTCCTCATCGTTGAGGCTTCCGCGCTTTATCGCCAGGTTGGTGCGCGTCGGGGGGTCTATCACCTCGACGCTGTTTCCCTCTATATCGTCGCAACGTATCTGCCTTATTTCACTGACGATTGATTCAAGGATTTCGTCGGGGTCCCTGTCCGTCACCGTGGGTTCATTCAGCGACCGGACCGTGTCCTTTATTTTTTTCACGGAGGCGAGCTTCTGCTCCCGGTCCATGCGGTAGCTCTCCACCTGCTTTTGTATCTCTTTCGAACGCAGCTCATCCAGGAGATTGTTCTCGCAGAGTATGTACTGCAGCTCGATGATCCGGTACAGGTAGTTCATCTTCATCATGAGGGTCTCGAAGTCCTTCGGGAACAGTTTTTTCCCCTTCATGAATATCGCCAGGTCGATATACACCTTGCCGAAATCGTGGAGCAGGGCCGCGTACTCAAGCTCCTTGATTGCCGTGGGGGAGAACTGAGTGTCTTTGAACACTCCCTGTTCCTCCCGGTTGATGGAAAACGCCATCTCCTTGCATATCTCCGCGACCCTGAAGGAGTGACCGGAGGTCGCCTTGTCCCGCGACTCGATCGCGTTCACCGACGCCTTGACGAACTCCTCGAACTGGGTCTCGATCTGCTTGATCATCCGGTTGTTCTCGATGGCGATGGCCGCCTGGCTCGCCACCGCTTCCATGAGCCCCTCGTAGCGCGGATCGAAGCGGACCACCTTCGTCTCGAAATCCTCCGGTTTCTCCAGGCGGACCTCGAAGGCCTCGTTGCCCGTGATCTCCCTGTTGCCCCGCATGTCCTCCTTGCTGTTGAGGAGCTGTATCACCCCGATTATCTCGTCCAGGTGGTTCCGCATGGGCACGGCGAGCATGGTCTTCGACCTGTAGTTGTGCAGCTTGTCGATGGACGTATTGAAAGAATAGGACGAGTTTTCCGGGAGCCGGTACATGTCCTCGAGGTTGAGGACCTTCCCGGTGATGGCCACGTAGCCCGCGATGGACTTCATGTTCATCGGCATGACAAATTCCTCGATGGGAATGTCCTTGGAAAAGGTGTGCGAGAACTTGAACCGGAGCTGCTTCTCGCCCTTCTCGTTCTCCTCTATGAGATAGATACTGCCGGCGTCTGCGCCCGTGATTTTCTTGCTTAAAAAGAGGATCAGCCGCAGGAGCTTGGAGGGGTCCTTTTCCACGGAAAGGGACTTCCCAATGTTGATAAGGTCTTCCTGGTCGCGCTTGGTGTCCAGGAGCTGGAGGAGGTACTCATCCCTTCCCAGCCTGTATTCGTACAGCTCCCGCAGGAGGGAAAATCCCCGCCGGAGAAGGAAATCGAGTTCCTTTCCCGAGATATCAGATGTGCGGAGATCATAGACGCTGCCAAGCTCCCCATCGCCCAGGACCGGGGCGGAACCATCCGGATCGAACAGGACGGCCTTGTAGAGGAGGTCGCGGTAATCATACTTGCTGAACACGGCATTGAAAGCGGGGAACTCGTCGGCCGGCATGAACACGATGGCCATGAGGGGCTTCTCGACGCACCCGGCAAGTGCCTGTTCCAGGGCTTCGGCCACGTTGCGTGCGAAAACCACCCCCGACGCGTGGCCATCGGGAAGTTTAATAGTGCCCCTTGTTTTTTCGGAAACCAGTGCGAGATTCATTTAGTTCTTTCCGGTCCGGGACCCCTGGAGCTTCGTCGCGTATCATGCCTTTCAATAGTATTGTATACCGCCCCCGGGGAGGCAAGAAAAATATTATGATTCCAGCGGTTCGAAAATATCCCTGATCATGCCCACGCTCCCCGCCGAGTGGGCGACGCAGTACTCCGGGATCCTGAACGAGTTTTCCATTATCTCCCGGAAATCCACCTCGCGGCCGCTCATGTAGCGCAGAAAGCCGCCGGCCCTGATGACCACCGGCACGGCCCCCGCCCAGTCCCAGAGGTACGATTTGCCAATGAACGCCAGTGTCCTGTTCACGGCATTATTGGCCACCAGGCTCGCGTGAAGCGCGGTGGACCCCAGGTTCCTCACCTTCCCGCCGAAACGTATCCTGTAGTTCTGATACATTTCCGCGGTCACGAAAAGGTTCGTCTCGCTGTCGATCCGCATGCCGGTGTCGACCGCGACGGGTTCCCCGTTGAGATACGCCCTCGCGTCGTCATTATGGAACAACATCCCGCATCCCGGGCTGTACACGAACCCGTACCGCGGCTCGTATCCGCTGAAAAAGCCCACCGATATGCTCCAGGTCGGCAGGCCCATCGAGTAGACCGAGGTGCCGTCCACCGGATCTATGACGGCAAGGGGCGTGGTGCCGTCGATATCCCTGAAGTTCTCCGACTGGTTCTCCTCGTGCACGAAATTCATGCCGGGAAAACCGCGTCCAATTCCTTCCACAAGGAACCGCTGGATCTCCAGGTCCGCCTCGGTGACCAGGGTATGGTCCTCCTTTCTCCGCGCGTGCACTCCCTTCCGCTGGATGGAACGGCCTATCTCCCCCGCTTCCCGCAGGAGTTCCGTCATGTAGTCAATGTCCTTTTGTGTAAAAGAAAAACTCATGTCATTATCGTTGTTACGCCCCGGGGAAGGAAAAGCGGGTATCACCACAACTTGCGCGGCACTCCGTTCAGGAGGACCCGGACGGTGCTGATCCCGGGAATATTTTCGGCGATCGTTTTTTCGAGGGCCTTCTGAAAGGCGATGTCGGAACCGGGCACCGACTCGATCCGGTCCTTCGCCGCGTGAAAATCGATATCGATGGCGCAGTCCGTCTCGCCGACCCACACGTGGCGCACGAACGTCTTCACCGGCACGATGTGCGACGTGTTGTCGAACATGGAGCCCCGGGCTACCATTTTGTACAGCATGCCGGCGTACACGTCTTTCCGGTCCGGGACCTGGATTGTGCGGGGCTCCTTCATGAGCTCCTTCGCGTCCTTGTCGGGCACGTAAATGCTGATGTCGCTCCGCGTATCAAGCCTGGGGATGGGAGGGAATATGTTGAAAATATTCTTGTCGGTATGATAACAGAACATCAGGTAGTCGCCGATGAGGACAAGGGAGATGAAGAGCACGAGGAAGCGGGTCCGCCCCGTCCTGTCCAGACCGGAATACCAGCCCCGGAAACGCGCTGCCCTCTCCGCAATCCCCTCACGGAGTTCAGCGATCCCGGCGCCTGCCTTGCTGAAAAGCTTTATTTTCATAGTTGGATGATGCGTGGTCTCCGTTTGCACCATACAAACCGCCCGGATACCTGTCACTTATTTTTTAACGGTGGAACAAAAATTAGGCCCGTCAGTCCGCGGTGTCTTTCAGCATGGCATTGTACCTGGTAATAAAGCGGACCACGCCCTTGCCTATCCCTTCGGCGATCTTCTTCTGGTAGGCGGCGTTCTTCAGTCGCCGCGACTCCTTCGCGTTGGAAATGTACCCTGTTTCCACGAGGACCGCCGGCATCAGCGCACCGCGGAGCACGTAGAAATCGGCCTTCTTCACGCCGCGCGACTTGAATTCGCTGATTTCGGCGTTGAGCGTGCCCTGGATTTCGCCGGCCAGCATGGAGCTCTCCTTCTGGATCTGGGTGGTGAGCATGAGCGCCTCCAGGTACTCCACGTCGTCGTACTTCTTCCGGGACGAGGTGTTCTCCATTACCACCACGTTGTTCTCGATTGTGGCCGTGGTCCTGGCCTCCTCGTTGGTGGGGTTCTGCGACAAGAAATACGTCTCGAAACCGGAGATCCTGGGCGACAGCGACGCGTTCACGTGGATGCTGATGAACATGCCGTTCCTGTTCTTCGTGAGCAGGCCGTTGGCGATCTCCGTGCGCCGCGAAAGCTCGATGAACCTGTCGTCGCGCCGGGTGAACTTCAGTGAAACGCCGTCGACTTTCCCTTTCAGGTAGCGGGACAGGTGCCGGGAGACGTTCAGCGTGATGTCCTTTTCGCGGGCGCCGTTTCCCAGTGCCCCCGGGTCCTTCCCCCCGTGGCCCGCGTCGATGATGATGAAGCCTATTCTTTCCTTTTGAGGAGGGGCGGCCTCTTTCTGAACCGGTTCCCTGGCGGCGGTTTTCTTTTCCTTCGACGGTTCCCTTTCATGCCGGGCGAACACCACCGAGTCGGACGACACCGTGACCTCAAGCTCGGGATACAGGGCGCGGGCGACGGGGAGAAAGAGCTCCGCCGGCATCATCACCTCGCCGCTTTTCCTGGCCACGGGACGGTCCGCCCTTTCCAGGCGACCGTTTACCAACACCACGGGAAACCCTATCTGGAACACGGCCACGGAGCTCTTGCGGTACATCTTCCCCCGCTGGGTTATAATGTCGAAGGAGTTGTCCACGTCCATGGACTTGTAGAAATCGTACAGCGACACGTACTCCCCGGAGTTCCAGCGCTGTAGCCGGACGGACCTGTCGCCGGAGGCGGCAGCGGGCAGCGCCGCCATGAGCGCTATCATCGCGAGGGCGATATGCCTGCGCGCTCGGCGTGAGCGGTGATGTATCGGGCCGTGACCCATTCGGTGCCTTTCCTGCCGTGAAATTGGTCACCAATCATGCGGGGCGGGAAAATTCACAGTCAAGATAAATTCGCCGGCTCGGCGGGACCTCCCCTGCCAGGGCGGCCTGTATCATGCAAAAAAAAATAAAAAGTGCTTATGGTAATTTTTCAAATGCCGACATAAAGATTAAGGAATAATCTGCAAAAAAAAGACCGGATAGGCTAAAACACCCCATAAAACCGCCATAACGCCAATTATCCCAAAAATATCGCCTTAAATCGCTTCAAATCGCCTTCAATTTCTCACTATAAAACTACGATATAAAGAACGTAGGGCACGGTCCCACGGACGCACGGCGGTTCTTTGAAAACTTGATCACCCACGATGCTGGAACCATTCTATCCGGTGAATGTCGCAGGAATGGACGGTTGCAGCATTTCAAGGGTATTCCCTGAAAAAAGCGCAACCTGGTATTACAGCCCGATAGGGAGATTGGGCATAAACAAACAAAGGAGTGTTACCATGATTATCAACCACAACATGAGTGCCATTAACTCGAACAAGGTGCTCAAGTTCAAGCACTGGGACGTAAACAGGTCAATGGAACAGCTTTCCTCCGGTATGAGGATCAACAGGGCCGGCGATGACGCGTCCGGACTGGCGGTATCGGAAAAAATGAGGGCACAGATTCAGGGCCTCAGGCAGGCTGAAAGAAATACGGAAGACGGAATGTCCCTCGTACAGACCGCAGAAGGGTATTTGAACCAGTCGGCGGCCATACTTCAGAGGATCAGGGTCCTCGGGGTACAATCATCGAACGGCATCTACAGCCAGCTGGACAGGCAGCTCATCCAGGTGGAAGTATCGGCCCTCATCGATGAAGTCGACCGCATCGCGTCGCAGGCGGAGTTCAACAAGTTCAGGCTCCTCCTGGGCGAATTCTCAAGGACCAACGCGCGCGCGAGCATGTGGTTCCACATGGGCCCCAACATGCATCAGAGGGAGCGCATCTACATCCAGACGATGACCTCTCTGGGCCTCGGGCTCAAGGAACGTACCGGCCGGTTCCTCGCCAACCTCAGCACCGCTGAAATGGCGAACAGGACCATCGGTATCGTTGAAGACGCTCTTCACAAGATCAGCAAGCAGCGTGCCGACCTTGGCGCGTATTACAACAGGCTTGAACACACGGCCCGTGGCCTGATGAACGCCTTCGAAAACATGCAGGCTTCTGAAAGCCGTATACGGGACGCTGACATGGCCGAAACTCTTGTGGACCTGACCAAGGATCAGATCCTTACACAGAGTGGTACTGCAATGCTGGCTCAGGCTAACATGAAGTCGAGGACGATACTGCAGCTCCTCGGCAGCTAACAGAAACAAAACCGACGCACGATAGGGAATACCGTGAGCCAACCGCAAGGGGCCGTTCCGAAAGGACGGCCCCTTTTCATTTTCAGGGGAGGATGATTTTTTTCAGGGCGGTGTAGAGCGGCCCCTGTGGCGTGAGCCGCGACGAATAGAGGGTGATGGAACAGAACTCCGACGTCCCGTAACCAGTGTCCGCGTTTTTTTTCACGAATTCCGCGATAGGCGCGGTCACCTTCATGCCTTTCCTCACCCGCGCCAGGGTGACGTGCGGAGTGAAGCCCCTCTTTTCCGGCGCGAAGCCCAGGGCGGTGGTGAACCGCTCGATTGCGCCGAAGATGTCGCGGACCATCGTTTCATCGGCGCGGACGCCGCACCAGAGAACGCTCGCTCGGTCCATGCCGGGAAAAGAGCCCAGCCCCTTCAGTTCGTACGGCACGGCGCTTCGGGGAGGCCCGAGCGCCGCGAACCCGCGCTCCACGTCATCCGCCAGGCCCGCGCCGCACTCGCCCAGGAACTTCAGGGTTATGTGGAAATTTTCAGGCTCCACCGTTTTCAGGATCGACCGGTAGCGGGACAGGAAATCCACGGCGGGGCGCAGGCTTTCCACGGCGGCCGGTTCGATATCCAGGGCGATGAACAAGCGCACCATCAGCGTTCCCCCAGTATGCGCGGCACGACGACATGGCCGTCCCCGAATTCCGGCGCCATCTTCCCGACCTCTTCACGCGGCAGCGATTCACGGAGGGAATCGTCGCGGAGCGGGTGTACACGGCCGGGAACGGCGTCCTCAAGCTCCACGGAGTCCGTGTCCAGCTCTTCGATCTTTTTCACGTACCCGATGATGTCCGTAAGCTGGCGAGCGAACTCGGACTTTTCATCTTCCGAGAGTTCCAGCCGCGCCAGCTCCGCGGCGCGGGACAGTATCCGCTCATCTATCTTCATCGCCAGTGCCTCTCCGGAAATCGTTCGTTGCCGCAGCCGCCGGTATCGGTCACTCCTTTTTCCTTGTAAAGTGCCCGCCCTTCGTCCTGTATTCCAGACGCGTAAAATCGAAATCAACCGTCCTTGCGTCGCCTTCGGGTCCGCGCACCTTCACCAGGAATTTCAGCTTGCGGTGCTGCACTGGAATCCAGTCGAAGGCCACGATGCGGATAGCGGTGTCGCCGGGAGCGATGAAGTCGAAGCGGTAATCGACCGCGTCCTTCGTGTAATCAATCTCTCCGACGCACCACTTCTCGCCGAGGTAGCGCTTGTTCCCCAGGAGGCTTTTCATGTTGATGGCGGCATACGCGGGGGACTTGCATCTGTCCAGGACCGTCTCCGTGGACAGCGCCCGTACTTCCGTGCCGCCGTACCTGACCAGCGCCTCCTCCAGCCTCACCGGCGCCGCCCCCGCGTTCGAAATGACTATGTGGAAAAAGTGCAGGCGCGGTATCCGCGCCTCCGCCTGCCCCTTTCTCCTGAGGAAAATCTCGTGCTCCAGGAGCTTCACCCAGTCGCCCAGCCCGATCTCCTGGGCGGCGATGTCGAAATCCCGGTGCCGGATGAGGGCGCACCCCTGCTTCCGGTTCACCTCCACGTCGGCCCTCTCCGCGGGCCGCGTCCCCCGCACGATCCCGAACTTTTTGGAGCATGACATGGAGCCGGCCCCCAGGGTCATGGCGACGGCCAGCGCGGCAGAGCCCCGGAAAAGGGACGAGAGCTTCCGCTTCATGTTCCTGTAGACCCCCTTCAGCTCTATGATGTGGATGTTATCGCGCGTTTTTTCGAGGACCGACAGGGTGGTCCGGTGTACCAGTTCCCAGAGCATGTTCCTGTCCGGGCAGTCGGCGAAATAGTCGAGGTTCACCTGGTAGGCGCCCTTGTACGTCCGCCCGCCGCCTTCCGTCGTGATCTGCTTGATGAGGAAATCCAGGTCGAGGTCGCTGTCCCTGGTGCGCACCGACGCGTCCAGCACCAGGTTCTTTCCGCCGTTTTTTTCCACCAGGGCGAAGACCACCACCGTGGTGCGCTGGTCATCCTCCGCGAGGAGCAGGTCCGCGATGATGGCGATGCTGTCACGGTGCTTTTCGCTGATGAATCCCACCCCGGCGATGATCCAGTCCTTGTAGGCGGTCTTTTCGGTCCTGGCCTTTTTCAGAAGCGACACCGTTTCGTCGGAAAAAGGTATGCCCGATATCTCGCGGATGATGTTCCGGTCACTGTAGGGGCCCAGTACCTTCAGGGCGCGGATATCGTCGTCGCCTGCGTGGCGATAGTTATCGGTGTCGGTCTGGATGCCCAGGACCAGGGCGGTCCCCGCGGCCTCCAGGAGCTCACCTTTTTCCGGCAGGGCGGATTCGCCAATCGCCAGGGCCATGATGGTGCTCACGGAGCCGGCCTTCACCCCCGCCACCTTCAGCCCGACTTCCAGGTCCTCGTCGATCTTCTCGTGGTGGTCGATATGGAGCGCGCAGGGAATTTTCCCCGTAAGCCCCTTAACCACCGCCGACTGGAAATCCGTGACCACATACGCATCATAATGGGCAAGTTCGCCCGCGTTCTTCTCAAACTTCACGGGAATGTTGAGCTTCCTGATAATGGCGCTGTTCTGCGGCAGGGACGACGGCGATTCTGCGACAATGTCAGATCGTATGCCGAGAAGCCCGCAGAGCTTCATGATGGCATAGGACGACGCGATGGCGTCGGGGTCCGGGGAGCCCTTGATGTAGACCAGGACCGAGCCGTACTTTTTCAGCACGTCGGTCATTTTCTGGAGCAGGTCCCGGTAGATCATGTCCGCCGGTCCCTCACCTCGAGCCCGATCAGCACGATGTCGTCGTCTACCGGTTTCGCGCCGGTGAATTTTTTCACTTCCTCAAGAACTCCGTCCAGAGTCTCCCCCAGGTCCGCGCGGTGGGATCTCCTGAAAATATCGACGAGCCCCGCGTCGAACCCGATCATCTGCTTTTTCATGTTCTCCGCCTCGGGGATCCCGTCCGTGAACAGGTAGACGCGGTCCCCCGGGGCCAGGTCGATCGTTTCACGGCGGTACACGGCGGTATCTATCATCCCAATGACCGTACCCGAGGTTTTTACCTGGATGAAAGCGCCCTCCCCTGCGCGGTAGATTACCGGATGGGGATGTCCGCCGTTGGCCAGCGTCAGTGTGGCGCGGCCCCCGTCGAACCTGAAAATTCCGTACACCGCGGTGATGAAGTATGAGGGCATCTCGTCGATCAGGAGGCGGTTTATCATCCCCAGGTAGCGCTCCGGGTCATTTCCGAATTCCCGGTAGATGCGGTCGCTCACCGATTTGACCAGAGTGATAAACAGGGCCGCCGCGATGCCGTGGCCCGCCACGTCTCCCAGGAACACGCTGAAGGAGCCGTCCTCGCCATTCATGAAGGAAAAATAATCGCCGCCCACCTTGTCCAGCGGCACGTAGCGGTAATCGACGAGGATCCTCTCCGTCACGGGAGGGTTCTTCGGCAGGACGGTCCTGTTGATGATCTGGGCGAGTTTCAGGTCCTTCTCCATGGCGTTGTTCCTGAGCCGGAGCTTTTCCTCGCTGACGCGGAGCGCCTCCTCGGACCTCTTGCGCTCGGTGACGTCCTCCTTCACCGCCACGAAATGCGTCACGCGGCCTTCCGAGTCCCTGATGGGCGAAATGGACGCGAACTCCCAGTAGAGCTCGCCGTTCTTCTTCCTGTTGTGGAACTCGCCGCGCCATTCCTTTCCTGCCGCGATGGTATCCCAGAGGTCCCGATAAAACTCCCTGCCCTGCTCGCCCGATTTTAAAATGCGGGGATTCTTCCCGATGGCCTCGGCGTAGGTGTATCCCGTGAGCCTGGTGAACTTGGGGTTCACGTACTCTATTGTGCCCCGCACGTCGGTGATGACTACCGTGGCGGGGCTCTGCTCCACCGCCCGGTAAAGCTTCACCAGTTCCTCCTCCGCCGTCTTTCTTTCGGTGATGTCGACGATGAAGCCGTTCACATACCTGATCGCGCCGGCCGCGTCCCGCACTACGGCGATCTTGTTGGAGACCCAGCGCGTTCTCTTCTCCTTGTCGATGATGCGGTGCTCTATGGAGCCCTCGGTTTTATCGCCCAGCGTGCTCCCGATGAACTCGTTGACCCTGTCCCGGTCGTCGGTGTGCACCATCGAGAACCAGAGGTTCCCGTCGGCGTTCAGCTCGTCCACGGTGTAGCCGGTGATTTTCCGGCACGCGGGGGTGTGATAGGTAGACACGGCGACGCCGTTCTCGTACCTCACGCTGTAGATGTATTCGTTGACGTTCTCGAGAAGCTTCCGGTAATAGCCCGGGGAATGCTCCCGCTTGCTGTTTTCCATGCGTTACCTGCCGTCAGCGGCCTTTCCCGTTCACTGGTTGAACCTGATGGAGTCGATGTCGATATCGGGAACCGCCTTCATCGCCTTTTCGATGGAGCCCGCCACGTCGCCCTCGGAGTACATGTCCCGGAGGCACCAGGGCTTGAGGAACTGCTCCCCGGAAGGGAACACCGCGAGGAAGGGGATCGACCTGGTGCCGAGCTTCTTCATGAGGGCCTCCGCCTCCGGGTTGTGGCGCGTGATGTCCGCCACCATGAGGTCTGCGCCGCTGTCGCGCACAAGCTTCATCACCCGCTCTGTGTAGAGGGAGGTGCGCTCCACCAGTGAGCAGTTGGGACACCAGTCGGCGGTGAATTTCACGATGGATATCTTCCCCGCCGCGTTGTTGTCCGCGAGGCGCCGGAGGGAAAACTCACTTCCCGCCGCAGGCGCCGGCCCCGTATCACCCCCGCCGCCGGAATGGTATGACATCCAGTATCCCCCCGCGACGATGACGACAAGCGCCGCGGCCGACAGGGCCCTGGTGAGCCGCGGGTTCACGATGGACCCGTACTTCCCGTACTGCCAGAAACCGGCGAAGACGAAGAGGAGAAACCAGAGCGTCGGGAGCACGAGCCCGGCCTCGAGAACGCCGGTAAGATACACGACCGTCGCCATCAGGAGAAAGCCCATGATCCTTTCTAGGGTGATGGTCCACTCTCCCGGCTTCGGCACGAACCTGAGAAGCGACGGCCTGGCCGCCAGGACCAGGTACGGCAACGCCATGCCGACACCCACGCTGACGAAGATGACGAACACGGTGAGGGGCGGGCGCGTGAGCGCCCAGGCGAGCGTGCCGCCCAGGAAGGGCCCGCTGCAGGGCGTCGCCAGGAGCGTGGCGAGCAGCCCCTTGGCATAGGCGTCCACGTAGGGATGGACGCCACCGGTATCGGGCTTTCCGGCTACTGACGGCGGAGTGATGGTGAAGACATCGAACATGGAAAGCGCGAGGGCGAAGATGATGCCTATCATCCCTATGATGAATTCTTTCTTCTTGAAGAGATCGCCCCACCCGTAGCCCAGGAAGGCGGCCAGGGACGCCAGGACCAGGAACACCGTGAGGATCCCCAGCGAGAAAAGGACGCCGATCTTCAGCACCTTCCGGGGATCGTCGTGCCCCATGGTCACGAAGTTCATGACCTTGAGGCTCACGACGGGAAGGACGCAGGGCATGAAGTTCAGTATGAGTCCCGCCAGGAGGCCGAAGAGTATCGCCTGTAGGACATTCGTGACGTCGCCCGCGGACACGTACCTCGGCTGGAAGTCGTAGGGAATATTCGCCTGCACGGAACTCGGCCCGCCGGGCCTTTCCAGGACGGTATCGTCCCCCGCCTCTTTCGCAGCGGCGAAAAGCGCCGTGATGTCCGCGCCATGGACGGTGCCCTTTTCATTCGCGGCGAGGACGCGCAGCGTGAAATCCAGAGTGAATTCCCTGGGGATGCAGGTGCCTTCGTTGCAGAGCAGGGAATCGACCAGCAGCGAGATTCTCCGTTCTCCCGGCGCCGCCTTCCGGTCAATTTCAAGGGGAATGAACAGCCGCGCGCTCTTCTCGTATATCCGTACGTATCCCCTGTCGCCGGGAGAAAAGTATATCTTCGCCCCGGGATACCTGGTGGGCCGGAATGTAATGCCGTCGTACGATTTCGCGGGCCGCACCGTCGTGGGCTTGCCGGTGCCGGGGCCCAGCGGATTGCCGTAAATGTGGTGCCCTGGCGGAATTTCGAAGATCAGTGATATGTAGCTTTCACCGCCGGCCGGGACCGACAGCCCGGATGGCTCCGGGTAGGCGCGGTACTCCGCCGCTTCCGCCGGAAGCGGCGCCTGCATCACAATCGATGCGGCCAGAATGATGAGAGCGATGTGCGTGTGTTTCATCAGGGTATCGGTACCGTCAGCGATATATGTGACTCTTAAGTTAGCGCGCAGCCGGCACACTGTCCAAAAATGCACTTCCTAAAAGAACATTGACATGTTTCTACAGTATCAGTTACGGTACCGGTGTCAAATATTTTAATGCCGGGGACAGGAACGCTCCGATCTCCGGCAACGGAACGTGATGCCACGGGAAGACGCAACATCCAGCAGTGAATGCGCACGGTGCGGGAAGTGTTGTCTCGCGAACATGGCGGCCCTGGTGTCGCAGGTGGAAGACGAGGACCGGGAGCGCTGGAAATCCCAGGGGCGGGACGATATCATTCATGTCCTGGAAAACGAGAGCCCCGTCTGGGTGGGGGATCACCTCGTATCGTCCAGGACCGGCCGGATACTGCACGGCTGCCCCTTCCTGGTATGGGGCGGGGCGAGCTACTCCTGCGAGATTTATGAAACGCGCCCGCTGGTGTGCCGGCGCTTCACGCCGGGCTCCTCGGAACTGTGCCCCCTGTGGAAAAAATGACTTTACGTCAGGCCGCCGATATGTAGCGTGAATTTTCATGAAAAGCAGAGAACAACAGACCGCATACCAGAGCGTGGTAATCAAGCTGATCATGGCGAATGTAATCGTGTTCGCCGTGCAGATCCTGTTCAGCGCGGAGTTTTACCAGATGACCCTGCAATACTTCGCCCTGACGCCCGCCCTGGTGACGACGAAGCTCTACGTCTGGCAGTTCGTCACCTATCTTTTCCTGCACGACACTCGCGGCTTCGCCCACCTCTTTTTCAACATGTATGCCGTCCTGATCTTCGGCATGCCCATTGAACAGGAGTGGGGAGTGAAGCGCTTCCTGTTCTATTATTTCTTCACCGGGGTGGGCGCGGGCATCACCATCTACGTCATGAGCCTGATCACCGGCGGCCCCGCGTACGGGCTGCCTACCATCGGGGCGTCGGGCGCGGTCTTCGGCCTGCTGCTGGCCTTCGGCATCCTCTATCCCAACGCGGAGCTCCTGCTGTTCTTCTTCGTCCCCATCAAGGCGAAATACCTGGTGGTCCTGTACGGCGCCCTGGAACTCTTCCTGGAACTGCAGGGAGGGCTGGGGAACATCTCCCACCTGGGGCACCTGGGCGGCCTGTTCTTCGGCATCGTCTATTTCATCATCTTCAGGAAGCACGCGATATCGTTCAGGACGAAGATACTCCAGAACCGGATCATGAAGAACCTGGAGGAACACCAGAGGACGCTCCATGAAAAATCATCCGCCGCCTCCGACCGGAACACCGAGTTCAAGGTGAACATCCTGAAAAAGCTGGAGAGCCTGGGCCCCGACGCGCTGAACGACGACGAGGTCCAGTTCATCAAATACCTTCGCATCATGAAGGACGACGACGCCCCGGGCATCTGCCCCGACTCCGACTACACCGCGGACGACGACTACTGCAGGAAGTGCGATACTTTCGACGCCTGTTTCCTCCGTCGCGTACAGCGTTACGGACTCTGACACAACCGCGGCGCATTTCGGCGCCGCGGCCTAGTGCTTCCCGATGCCATTTCGCGCTACTGCCCCTGGACCTGCCGCAGCCAGTTGGCCCTTTCCTCCCTCCATGACTCGACCTGCGCCGAGTACTTGATGGAGCTCTCGACTTCCACCAGGAGCCGCTTAAGCTCGTCAATGTCCCGCGCCGAATTCGACCTTCTCACCCAGTCGGCCCTCCTGTTCCGCCAGTAGCTTTCCTGGGCGTCGTACTTCACGTTGGTCTCGAAGGTCACCATGAGTTCCCGCAGGCGGTTCACGCTGTCGCCCGCGCTCCTCACGTCGTTCTGCCACTGGCTTTTCCGGCCGCTCCAGGCCTGCTCCATGGCGGACGATATCATACTTTCTTCGACCCGGATGAGGAGCCCGCCGAAGACACCCCCGCCCGCTGGCGATTCACCGCCGCCGGAATCCTCCCTTTCGTCGGCGCCTCCGCCGGAGGAGCCTCCGAAGCCGCGGACCCTCGCCTGCCACCCCGACCGCTGGCCGCTCCAGGCGGGACCGAACGCCGATTCCGATATCGCCGCCTCAACGTCGAGGAGGGGCCGCGCCAGCTGGGCGATATTCGACGCCGTCCTCACGGAACCGGTCCATGACGCCTTCCTCGCGCTCCAGCCTTCCTTCATCGACTGCGGCTTCATGTGCTGTTCGAAGGCTATGAGCACGTCGCGCATTTTCGCGGCACTGGTTCCGGCTCCGTAGGCGCCCTGCATCCAGCGCTCGCGCATTCCCGGCCACTGGGACGACTGCGCGCTGTACTGCACCTGGCTCTCCATCTCGACCAGCAGGTTGCCCAGCCCCAGCGTCGCATCCTCCCCTCCCCCGGAAGGCTCAGATGAGCCGCGGTCGTCGGCGCTCGTATCGCGCTCCCCCTCGCCGGGAGTGCCTGCCGCGTCGTTCATCGCGAACTGCGGCTGCTGCTGCCCGCCGTAGAGCGGGCGCGTCGCTTCCCGCATGATCGGCTCCCAGGAAGGATTCGTTCCTGCGAGGGCCTTCCTGACCGACTCTATGAACGCGACGGTGAACTGGCTGCCGTTGCTTCCGCTGTAGGAATACTGCCCGGGAATGCTGCTCGACGCCAGGATGGTGCCCCTGGCCTCGAGAAAGAGCTTTTTATAGCTCTCCGGCAGCTCCTTCCCGCTGCGAAGCGCCATGCGCGTGTCGATGGCGCCGTCGGGAACGACGCTGTTGCAGGCGTCCGCCATCACTATGAGGAGCCGCGCTCCCTTGTCCTTCAGCTCGTTGTAGACCCACTTCTGGTCGAGCCCCGCCGATCCGCCGCTCTCGTTTTTCAGCGCGAAGGCGGGCCACTTGTCCCTGAAGGAGCTCGTCCTGTAGCCGTGCCCCGTGTAGAAAAAGACCACGGTATCGTTGCTCTCCGGGCGCAGTGCCTGGACCGCGCTCATGATCTGCGACCTGATAATCTTGTCATCGAACACCCGCATGTTGAGCCGCATGCCCGTCTGCTTCGACGCGTCCCGCAATAGGCCGGTCATCAGGTCCAGGTCGAGCTTGTCGCCCCGGCCGATGTTCGGGTCAACCGTGTCGCCCACGAGTATCGCGTGGATAGTCGCGGACCGCGCCGCCGAGGGAAGGAAGCACACCGCTGCGGCAAGAAGCATAACTGCTCCGGCACATCGTATCATCCTCCTCATGGCCTTTCTCCGTTCATTTGAATAGTTCGCCCGTCAGCGCCTTCATGCGCCGCGTCGCGTTGTTGAAGTCTTCCAGGAGTTCCCTCCCCCCGTACACGAAGGTCAGTTCCTCGCAGCTGTAGCACACCAGGACGATCACGGACCGGTCCCCCCTGACGAACCGGAAGGCGTATTCCGGGAGGAAGAGGCATTTTTTCACCACGTCGAACAGGTACGTGTTCTCGTCGAGGAGCATCAGCTGTAGGCGCTCGATCTGCTTGGGCGCCAGGTCCGGCCCCTTGCCCTTGACCGGATACCCGCCGAGGTTCTCGCCCTTCCCCGTCTTGTGGAAATCCACCCTGTAGCTTTCAACTTTATCCGGGCTCTTGATGATGTCGATGATATCGCTCCCCAAAAAATCCCTGACTTTCTGTGTGATTTTCGATTCCATTGTGTCCCCTCCGCCGGGCGCGGTCTCCTGCCGGCAGGACCCCGCCAGGGCAACCGCCGCGCACAGGACCGCCAGCGCGCATATTTTTCTCATGTCCATCGCTCCTCCCTGTTGTTTCCCCTGAATCCGCAGTCGCGGCGGAGAAAATGTAGCAAACTTTTCATGGAAAGTCAATACTACGTGATCTTTCCATTTATCCCCGGTCCCGGATAACCCACTCTTCCGGGAACGTAATGCCTGCGGAGAACGCCTTCAGCTTTTTCAGGTTTCTTACTCCATCGTATTTCCTGGCTTCCGGGTTGCCGTTCCACCAGATCCGGGCGCGCTCTGAATACTTCTCCCGCCGGAGCGCCATGTGTGGATGCGTCATGAGGTATTCCCTCAGCGGGTCGGCCTTCTCCCCGTAGGCCGTACCATGTGATATCTCCCCGTACGACAGGAGCTTCGCGAAGGCGCCGCCCAGCGCCGAGGGATTGTACGCCGTGTTCAGCATCATCCCCCATGCATAGCTGTCCGCCTCGTCCTCCTGGGTCTTGCTGTAGGTGTGCCTCGCCAGGATGGCCACCGCGATGTCCGCCAGCTTGCCCATTTCCGCGGAACCGACCTTCTGCGCGAGGAGCTGGAAGCGCACCGTGTCCAGGCAGTGCGACAGCTCCACGTGCCCCATCTCGTGGGCGAGAACGGACACCACCTCCGCCTCGGACACCATTACGCGCAGGAGCCCTTCGGTGACCAGGATGACGCCGCCGGGAAAGGCGCATGCGTTCGGCGACGGGTTTTCGATGACGAAGACCCGGTACTCGAACGGCTTTTTCCGGTACCGGGCGATGCTTCCCATGAGATTGTTTACGTAGCGGTGCCGTGGATCGTCTATGGTGTCGCGGTTTCCGAAGCGTAGGGCGATAGCGTCGCCGAACTCCTTTTCGTCCAGAGCGTCCACGGGAATGACCTTCGTGAGGGCGCGGCTCATGGCGGATGTGGTACTCCCCACAAGCTGGAAGACGGGCGCCAGCGTGGAATCGAAGGGAGTGTAGAGCTTCCCGTGGAAGATGTGATATCCCGCCAGAACCCCGCCCGCGAGTATGATGAACAGCAGCACAAACCTGAATTTTCTCATATTAGAACCTCTCCTTGTACCTGCCGTAGAGATAATTCATCGCGAGCATGAGCATCCCCACCCCCAGGAACACCAGCGCGCGGGTGATGGTCGCCGTACGCGCCAGGTCGTAGAACACCAGGCGCAGCAGGCAGCCGATGAGCGCCGCCATGGAAAGATAACGGAAGTGGTTCTCCTTGAGGACCACGCTCAGAACGAAGATCGCGAACGCCTCCGCGACCCACAGGAGAGTCAGTATCGCGCTGTCGAAGGACCAGTAGAGAAAGAGCGCGATGGCGATGAAGAACGGGTAGTAGATCCAGAGATGCACCCGGCGTCCCACCGCGGCGATGAGCCTTCCGAAGCGCGGCGCGTCGAAGGGAAACGTGACCGAGGCAAGATCTCCCAGCCTGTTGTAGAGTATCACCCACGCGAACATGAGCGCGATGCCCGCGAGGCCTCCGGTCCATTCCTGGTCAAGCCAGTACTGCGACGGCCCCGCCTGGGTGCTCGATATGAACGCGACGTGGAACGCGGCCACCCAGAAGAGCAAAAGCGAGTAGAGCCTGAACCGCGAGAGAAGGCCCTTCCAGACGCGTCCGGCGAACAGCAGCGCCAGCGCCGATATCATCCACGCCGCGGGATGCCATACCGACGGAGTTTCCAGTGCCACGGTGAATAGCGAAAACGCGACGACGCCCTCCCAGAAGAGAGGATGGACCCTCGTCCAGAAGGCGTAGGGTTTCTCCATGACCGGCCCTTTCGCCAGCGCCCAGTAGAGCATCACCGCAATGCCCAGGAGCTCGAGTATCAACCTCACCTTCAGCGGCCCCAGGTAAAGCTCCGACTGCATGTGCACCACGACGTGCCGCGCCAGGAACAGCGCCACGAACACGCAGCCCGCGTTGAGCAGGTGGCGGTCAGGTTTGCCCCACTCCTCCAGGACCGCGCCGAACTTCCTCCGGAGAAATAGCGCCAGCTCCAGGTAAAGCGGCGAAAGCAGTATCCAGACCAGCCCCGGAAGGAACGGCGACACGGAATTGAGCGCGTAGTACGCAGTGAGCGCGACGTGCAGATTGAAAAGATAAATCCCTATCCACGCATACCGCCTTCCGGTCGCCTCCACGCGGGAGGCCGCGATGCCGGCCAGCGATACGACCAGGAGCGGCAGGGCATACGCCAGTTTCTGCATTTCTGTAAGATCGATCTCCCCTCCGATATGCTGCCAGCAGAGAAGATGCACTCCCACCGCCGCCACCACCAGCCCCGCGCCGAAGCCGTTGGACTGGATGCGCAGCCTGAGGAAGAGAAGCGCCGCCAGCGCGCCCGCCGCGGCGAAGGGCGCCCAGGCATACCGGTGGACAACGGAGAAACAGGCCACCAGCATGATCGACAGGATGATACCGCCCACGGAAAAACGCGACACGGCTTCCCCCCTTAAATAAATGTCGATGGAGTCCGCAAGCTCGTCCCGTTTTTTCACCATGAACACGTGAAGCGCCAGCCCCGCCAGAAACGCCGTAGCGAGGGTGATGGAACAGCGCGTAACCGAGTTGACGCTGGCTGTATCCAGCATATCCATTGCGAAGCCGATGAGCATGAGCGATGTGAAGTGGTGCAGGTACCCTCCGATCCTGGAGAGCAGTTTCTCCTTTTCCAGTATCATCACCGCCATGAACATCATCACCTCGAGGAAGATGATGCCCATCACGTAGAGGCCGTCCACCTCCCAGCGCTCCAGCGTGGAAAGCGCGATAAGGGCGATCGCCTGGGCGATAAGCGTATCGGTGACGAAGAGCCACCTGATGCCGAGCGTTCTCGCGCGGCGCGCAAGGATGAACGCGCAGAGCGCCGCGACACCCAGGATGACCGTGTTCCACTTCGAGCCAGTTGTGTAGAGGAGGAACCCCGCGGCCATGTAGCACCAGTTCACCAGGTGGGCGATGAACGGCACCGCGTCGAACTTCTCGCTCCGATACATCCTCCGGTAATGGATCAGCGCGGCGGCGATGCCGATGACGCCGGTCGCCGCGATGCCGGTAAGCCGCGCCTCCAGCGGTATCGCCTCCCCGTCGAAGAGGCCGGACTCGTGGAACCAGTAGAAGTGGTACGCCAGGTAGCCGGTGATGCTCACCATCAGGTGGTACTCCCAGCGGTCGCGGTATGCGAGTATTACGCCGAAGAGCACCACCACGGCGGAAAGAATCATCGTCGTCTGGTTCTGCGGCGCTAAGCCCAGCGCCACCAGACTCAGCACCACGTGGAGCGACGCGAAGACCTGCGTCCCGCCCGCGAAGCCGAACACGAGGTTGATGATGATACCGACAACCAGGAGCGCCAGGGCATAGAGCGGGTCGTCAATCCACTTCAGGCCCGGGATGCCTCCCGAACCCAGGCAGGCGAAGAGGAAGATGGCGCCGGAGCTGCTCCGGAGCCAGTGCGCCAGGCCGCGCCAGGCCTCCTTCTTTCGCAGGAAAAGATACAGCGCGAACAGGAATGCCGCGAAGGCGGTGATGATAAGGAACCTGAACAGCGGCGTCATCTTCAGCGCCGCGTACACACCGAGGAACGCCACCCCCATCACCATCACCACGGCGCCGATGATGCCGGTCCAGTTTTCCGCGAAACGCTTCTCCAGCTTCTTCCACGTTTCCCCGGAGTTCTTCTTCCATTCCGGCTCTTCCACGGGCTCGACACGCGGGGTGATGCCGCGCGGTACTTCCGACTCCCCGGCGGCAGCGGCGATTTTCTCCCGTGCTGGCGGGGCTGGTTCCGGTTCGGGAACGGGCTCCGGTACACGCTCCGGCATGACGCTCGCTTCCGGTAACGCGATGGCGGCGGGTTCTTCCTGGGACACGACGCCGGCATGCTTTTCAATCAACTCGAGCCGCGTCTCCAGAGCGCGAATATTTTTTTTGAGCTTCCTTGATCTCACCAGGAGATAGATAATCGCGACAACAACCAGGAACAGAGTGAACTCCATGCGGGACCTCCCCGTATCGGGCTGAACGGATGTTTTGAAATTATTTAAAAGAAGTGGATGTACGATATGCCGGCGTTGATGCTGAATACGCTGCGATTAATATCGAACTCCATGGAAAGCGCTGAAGCCTCCGTGCTGCGCATGCTCATGGAAAAAGTCCCGTAGTCCAGCGCCGTGAAGAGCACGATATAGCCGCTGTCGAAGACCTTCTTCTCAAGCCCCATCCTGAAGCTGTAGAGCCGGTAATCGACCTCCTGCTCCGAAACCGCCGACGGGGAGACGGACTCGCTCTCGAAGGAAAACGCCCTCATCAGCCCCCCGCACGCCAGCTTCAGACCAGCGTCAACGCGGTACTGCGCTCCGACGGATACAAGGTACATGAACCGGTTTTTCGTCGTGATATCGGTATCCTCATACCCTGTTCCCGAAGGCGCCAGGCCGCTTTCCTGATATTCCATCGGTATTTTAAAACCGGCTTCCGCGGCCACATCGAAATTTCCGGTCAGAGAGTAGAGACATCCCGCTACCATTCCGGGAGCGCCGTTGTACACTCCCTCAAGGGAAGTCACGTCGGAGATATCGTACGCGACTGTCGGCGGCGGCTGATATTTGATTTCGGAGTACGAGGTTCTCTTCAGCGTGTAATCCCCGGCCGTGACAACCGCTCCCGCCTGGAGGAACGAGGTCCTGTACAGCGCGCCGACATTCAGCGTGGACATGTAGGTCTTTACGTCTTCCCTTGTTTCTTCTTCGCTATCCAGGACCGCCCCTATGTACGAACTGCTCTCCTCGACCTTCGACGATGTGCTGTATTTAAACTGGAACTGCGCGCCGAGAGAAAGCCCCGGCGCCACAAGGTAGGCAAAATCCATGTTCGACTGCGTTTCCCTTTTCCGCTCGCTGCTCTCGGAATACATCCTGCTTGTCGTCGGCCCTAATGAGATTGTCAGCCGCAACAGGTTGTCCGCTTCCTCCTTGTTGTAGGAGTGCGAAGCCGACATCCCGAACGCCACGCCGCCCGACCGCACATAGAAAGCGGCCCCGCCGATGAGGAGCAGCGTGTCGGGGTCGAACACGAGGAAATCATTATCGATGGTGGTGAACAGCGGTGTGGCGAAATTCGCGTCCGCCGACGACCTGTAGGAATCGTAGGGCTGATAGATGAACGCGAACCCAAGCGCGCCCGTGCGCTCCTCCTGGGCGAGGAGCGCCGGGTTGCGCGAGACATCGAAGGGGCCGTCGAGCACCACGGAGGTCATTTCCCCCATGGCCGATGCCATGCCCTGTGCGAAAATCTGTTTCACCGGCGCGAGCGCCATTATCGCGAGCATCATTGTCATCAGGTGTTTCATATCATTCCTGTCGAGGCATGTTACCTGTACCGGTCGCGCCGATTCCCGATGTAAATTTTTTCCGGAAATCCTATCATCCCCCTCCGTTTTCACGCCTTCGCTGAAAGGGAAAGGATCCGAACCGTGAAAAACCGCCCTGAAAATATAATCTTTATCGCCCGTAAAATCAATGATAAAATTGCGGACACTTTTTTCTTTTTGCGCCGATTAATGGGCTTGACCGTACAAAGACTTTTCGATATATAAACTCCCGCACTGATTATCAATTATTGATGAAGGAGACAGCGCCATGTCAAATGGAAAGAACGTGTACCTTTTCGGCGGGGGGATGTCGGAAGGAAAGGCGGACATGAAAAACCTCCTCGGCGGCAAGGGAGCCAATCTGGCGGAGATGTCAATCCTCGGGATCCCGGTGCCCGCGGGCTTCACCATAACCACCGAAGTGTGCATGGACTACTACCGCAACAACCGCCAGTACCCGGCGGGACTGAAAGATGAAGTCGGCGCGGCGATGAGAAAGGTCGAGGAGATCATGGGCGCGAAGTTCGGCGATCCCTCCAATCCGCTGCTGGTATCGGTCCGCTCCGGCGCACGCGCCTCCATGCCGGGCATGATGGACACCGTCCTCAACCTGGGCCTCAACGACAAGACGGTCCTGGGCATCATCAAGAAATCGGGAAACGAGCGCTTCGGCTGGGACTCGTACCGCCGCTTCATCCAGATGTACGGCGACGTCGTCATGGGCCTCAAGCCCGAGTCGAAGGACGAGCACGATCCCTTCGAGGTGGTGATGGACGCGCTGAAGAAAAAGCGCAAGATCACAATGGACCTCGACCTCACCGTCGCCGACCTCAAGGAGCTCGTCGCGCAGTTCAAGGCCCTCATCAAGAAAAAGCTGAAGAAGGACTTCCCCACCGATCCCGCGGAGCAGCTCTGGGGCGCCATCGGCGCCGTGTTCGGATCGTGGATGAACGAGCGCGCCATCCTCTACCGCAAGATGAACGCGATCGACGACAGCTGGGGAACGGCCGTCAACGTGCAGGCGATGGTCTTCGGCAACATGGGCGATGACTGCGCCACCGGCGTGGCCTTCACCCGCGACCCCGCCACGGGCGACAACCGCTTCTACGGAGAGTACCTCATCAACGCGCAGGGAGAGGACGTGGTCGCCGGCATCAGGACTCCCCAGCAGGTCACCGTCGTCGGCTCGCAGAAATGGGCCAAGGAAAACAGCATCAAGGAGGCCGACCGCAAGGGCAAATTCCCGTCCCTTGAAGAGTACATGCCGAAGGCGTACGGCCAGCTGAAGGACATCTACAACAAGCTCGAACAGCACTACAAGGATATGCAGGACATCGAGTTCACCATCCAGAACCAGAAGCTCTGGATGCTCCAGACCCGCAACGGCAAGCGCACCGCCGCGGCCGCTGTCAAGATAGCCGTGGACATGGTGAACGAGGGCCTCATCACGAAGGAGCAGGCGCTGTCGCGGATCGACCCGGCGTCGCTCGACCAGCTGCTGCACCCGACCCTCGACCCGAAGGCGAAACGCAACGTCCTTACGCGCGGCCTTCCCGCGTCGCCCGGGGCCGGCGTGGGCCGCGTCGTCTTCAACGCCGACGACGCCGAGGCATGGAACAACCGCGGCGAGAAGGTTGTCCTGGTCCGCGTCGAGACCTCTCCCGAGGACCTCAAGGGCATGTCGGCGGCGCAGGGCATCCTCACGGCCCGCGGCGGCATGACGTCCCACGCGGCGGTGGTCGCACGCGGCATGGGCAAGTGCTGCGTCTCCGGCTGCGGCGACCTCGAGGTCGACTACAAGAAGAAAATTTTCAAGATTGGCAAGACTACCGTTAAGCAGGGCGATTACCTCTCACTGGACGGCTCCACCGGCGAGGTGATGCTGGGAGAAGTGAAGACCGTCGAGGCGCAGCTCTCCGGCAATTTCGGCACCATTATGAAATGGGCCGATGAAGTCCGCAAGCTCGGCGTGCGCACAAACGCGGACACGCCGCACGACGCGCAGGTGGCACGCAACTTCGGCGCCGAGGGCATCGGGCTCTGCCGCACGGAGCACATGTTCTTCGAGGGCGACCGCATCAAGGCCATGCGCGAGATGATCCTGGCCGACGACCTCGCCGGCAGGAAGAAGGCCCTGGCCAAGCTCCTCAAGATGCAGCGCAAGGACTTCTACGGCATCCTCAAGGCCATGCAGGGATTCGGCGTCACCATCCGCCTGCTCGACCCGCCGCTCCACGAGTTCGTCCCCCACGAGGAGAAAAACCAGAAGGAGATGGCGAAGGAGCTGAAGGTGCCCGTCGCCAAGATCAAGGCGAAGGTCGACTCCCTCCACGAGTTCAACCCGATGCTGGGACACCGCGGCTGCCGCCTCGGCGTCACGTATCCTGAGATCACGGAGATGCAGGCGCGCGCCATTTTTGAGGCGGCCTGCCAGCTCAAGAAGGAAGGCGTCAACGTGAAGCCCGAGGTCATGGTGCCGCTGGTCGGCCACGTGAACGAGCTCAAGATGCAGAAGGACATCATCGTAAAGACGGCCGAGAAGGTGATGGCGGAAAAGAAGATCACCGTCGACTACATGGTCGGGACGATGATAGAGGTCCCGCGCGCCGCCGTCACCGCGGACGAGGTCGCCGCCGAGGCGCAGTTCTTCTCGTTCGGCACCAACGACCTGACACAGATGACCTTCGGATTCAGCCGCGACGACGCGGGCAAGTTCCTGCCGGAATACGTCGACAAGAAGATACTGCCGGTCGACCCGTTCCGCGTGCTCGACCGCGACGGCGTCGGGAAGCTCGTCAAGCTCGCGGTGGAAAAGGGTCGCCAGACACGGAGCGACCTCAAGGTGGGCATCTGCGGCGAGCACGGCGGCGATCCCAGTTCCGTCGAGTTCTGCCACATGGTGGGTCTCAACTACGTGAGCTGCTCGCCCTTCAGGGTGCCCATCGCCCGTCTCGCGGCAGCGCAAGCGGCGATAAAGAACAGGTAACAGAATGCACATGCCGGGGGAACCGCACTGTTCCCCCGGCTTTAATTTTTTCTACGGAGTCACGCGATGAGATCTTTCCTGGCAACTATCACCCTCTTCATGCTCATGATACCGGCGGCGCACGCGTCGTACGAGGAGGCCCTCAGGCTCTTCGACGAGAAAAAGCACCGTGAATCGCTGAAAATCCTCGGCAGCATACTCGACGCGAAAAAGGACTCCGATCCATCCTCGCCAAACTACAAGATCCGCTTCCTCGCGGCGCACAACCACTGGAAGCTCGGCAACCGCGATTCATCGACCCAGCACTTCCAGAAGTGCATGCAGATACGCCCAGACAGCGTGGATCCCTACGTGGACATGGCGCTCATGCTCGCGGACATGAAGCGGTACAAGGACGCAGAGAGCTACGTAAAGAAGGGCCTCGATATCAACAAGGACGCAATGCTCTATTACGCCTACGGCAGGATTGCGATGCACAACGACAGCCTCTGGAGGGCGAAGGAGCTCTTCGAGAAGTCGATTTCCATCAATCCCGAACTGTACGGAGCGTACAACGGCCTGGGGCTCGTGCTCATGAAGCTCGACCGCCCCTCGGAGGCGAATACCGCCTTCACCGCCGCGCTCTCCATGAACACCGGCTCCGCGGAGATCATGAACAACGTGGGATACAGCCTCATCGCCATGGGAAAGCATGACGTCGCAGTGAAGTACCTGGAAAAGGCCCACCTCATCAATCCCGAGAGCAGGTCCATCAAGGCGAACCTGGAATTCGCCCGGGCGCGCCTCAAAAAGTAGGCGGTGTGAACAGGTACCTGAACGGCAATTCCCTCCCGTTACTTCTCGGGGGCTCCAATCCCGCGGTCAGGTACCTTGCCCTCCGGGATATCGCCGGCGAATCGGGGAGCCGCCTGGAATCGGCGTATTCAGCAATGAGGGACTGTTCTTTCACGAAAGATATCCTGTCCCGCTCCCAAAACGGTATCCTCGGCAATCCGAAAAATTTTGCATCCATCGAAAACGGCTCCGCGTGGATACTCGCCCGGGCCGTGTCTTCCGGACTGGATTGCCGCGAACCCCTCGTGGAAAAAACCATCATCGATATTTTTTCCCGATGGCAAAATCCGGACGGAGGCATTTCCGGCAGGTGGAAACCCCGCTATCCTGATGCCTGCCTCACCGGTGAGGTCCTGCGCCTTGCGTTGATGGCCGGGTATGCGGGAGAGGAAACGCGGCGTGCCGCCCGCTGGATCACAGACCACCAGCGGGAAGACGGCGGATGGCTCCACTGCCCCGTCGCAGGATTTCTCGGGATGACAACGTTCCTGCTCTTCAACAGGAGCGGCGCCGGCCTTTCCCGGGAAGCGGATCCCGCAACGCGAAGCTGCATAATCGCCACAGCTGCCTGCGCCATGGCGCTGTCGTTCCTCCGTTCGGGCGATGATGCTTGCACGCGCGCCCTGGTGCGGGCCTCGGAATTTCTACTGTCATCTCGCCTGTCTCCTTCTTCCGGCACCCCGGTGACACCATACAACAGCGGCCTCTACGGCACGGAACCGCGCCTGGGACTCCCGGTTTTCTGCCAGTACGACATTCTCTACGGTCTTCTCTGCACGGCCCGCGCCGGTCATTTCAGCGACCCCCGCACCGGAGAACCTTTCAACTTCATCATGATGCGCCAATCACCGGAAGGCGTCATCCCCTACGACAATTTCAACAAGGGCATGCTGTTCACAAAAGAAGATGATGCGGGAAGCGGGGAACAAAGCTTGTGGACGACGTTGAATTTTCTGCGAATCCTCAAATCAGCGGG
>JAGODF010000199.1 GCA_017998375.1 Spirochaetota bacterium | reverse complement strand
TTCTTCATGCACGATATCACCCGCTGTGTGAGAACCTTCTCCCGGGTGACCAGGCGACGATCATGATCGTCGCCTGGTCACCCGGGAGAAGGTTCTCACACAGCGGGTGATATCGTGCATGAAGAAATACGGCGGCAAACGCATCGCATACGTCGGTGGCTGGGAGCACTGCATCGACGATCCAAAGAAAAGGACGCTCTATTCGAGGATCGATGCGCCGAAGGAGAGAAGGATCGTGTTCCTGAAATGAACGATAAACCAGGCGATAGCTGCAGTTGTCGCCTTGTTTATCGAAGGCCCGTTCCAGCTTGCCTTGAACTCGCCCTCATGGAGTTAAAAAATCCTCTCCCCTTCTTTTTCAACCGTTTCCAGAAATCCCGATGATGGTCTTCCAAGAATGAATAAATGCGGCTCAATTCGAGAATCAATGTCTCTGCGGGCCCTGTAAAGATTTTTTAATACAGTGAAATACTCATCATCCAACCCTTCCACAATAATCCCGACATCAATATCGCTTTCTTCACGTGCGTTGCCTGCTACATGGGAACCGAAAACATATGCACGCTTGAGACGTACGATTGATTCGATTCCATTGATATACCTGGTCGCTTTTTTTAAAGCTTCTCTTTTATCCATCTATGCAGCTCCTTTGTTCTAAGAATCACGTACCCGGAATAATCTTCCGTCATTGTTTTCAAAATCTCTTCCCTGTATGACGGATATCTCGTTTCAATGTTCAGAGGCGCCAGTTCATCGATAAAATCGAGCTGTTCTCTGTCAAGCAACTCAAGCAAGCCTGTTTTTTCACAAAGAAGCAGAAGGTTGTGAGTTTTAGGGGGATGCTCGGATTTTCGATGCTGCCAGTATGCTTTCAAAGCTTTTTCTATCGTCTGATGACACATGAAACCGACATACAGCAGCCGCTTCGAAGCCAGCATCGCCTCGGCCGTTTCAAGATCATAATTCGACAATTCAATCCAATATTTTACTTTCTCATCCACGCTGCTATCCGATTACCCTTTAATCACTTGTTTTCGATTAACACCAAGCATAATCAATACATTACACAAGCACATCACTTCACCCCGAAGAGCCGCGATCCCTTGATCTTCAGATCGCGGAAAATCTTCGACCGGATGATATCGTCCGCGCCGAATACCAGCGGTTTGCCGTAGGTGTTTTTCTTTACGCGGTAGAACACCATCACGATCTTCGCGTCGGGGTGCACCACCCAGTACTCCTTCACGCCGCGCTTTTCATAAAGAGCAAGCTTTTCTTTCATGTCGCGCGCGGCGGACTCCGGCGAGACAATTTCCACGGCGAGATCGGGCGCGCCGCGGCAGCCGCGGTCATCGAGCTTGCGCGCGTCACACACCACCACGATGTCGGGCTGGACGACGGTATCGGTCCTGTCGTCGTCCTCACCGGGGCTGGGAAGGCGCACGTCGAAGGGAGCCGGGAAAACTTTGCACGGGTGGTCCTTGAAAAATGACCAGAGAATTCCCGATAATTCCATCGCCAGCTCCTGGTGCTGCCGCGACGGGGCCGGGGTCATATCGTACACAACTCCATCGATGAGCTCGCAGCGATAGCTTTCCCCCCAGGTGAGGTAATCGGCGTAGGTGTAATGCTCCTGTTTTTTTCGTGCAAGTGACATGGTTTAAAATATCATCCTTCGATTGGTTTTATCAAGTCTTTTTTCCATATAACGAGAAAGCGCGCAAGTGCTTGCGCGCCTTCTCGGAGGAGCATTCAATACAGCAGAAACTCCCTCCGCCGCTCCGCGAACTCCCTCTCGCTCTCCCGCCACGATGCGCGGATATCATCCAGCTTCTCCCCCGCGAGGATCATCTCCCTGATCCCGGGTCCGCCGGCCAGAAGGTCGAAGGCGGGGTGCGCGTCGTTGAACTCGTAGACGCCGTGGGGGAATGTAATATCATCCCCGTACAGGTCGCGCATTGCCTTCATTAAGGCGACTCCGGTGAGGAACGGGAGATACGCGTGCCGGTCGGTGACATGGATGAAGACGCCGTTGCATATCGTCCCCGCGAATTTATTGAAGGTGGGGCGGAAACTCACCGGCCTGAAATGCGCGCCGGGCAGCCCCATGGAATTGATGCACTCCGCCAGGCGCGCGGAATCGGCGAAGGGCGCTCCGGCGATCTCGAAGGGCGTGGTGGTGCCGCGGCCCTCGGAGAGATTCGTCCCCTCCAGCAGGCACATGCCGGGATAGACCAGCGCCGTGGCAAGCGTCGGCATGTTGGGAGACGGCGGGACCCAGGGCAGAGCAGTTTCATCGAAAAACATGTCGCGCGACCAGCCCTCCATGGGAACGACCGTGAGGTTGATATCGAGGCGCTGTTCCTTCCGCCAGAGCCTCGCGAGCTCGCCGGCAGTGAGGCCGTGGCGCACCGGTATATCGAACACTCCCACGAACGACTCGTATCCGCGCGTGAGCGGCGGCCCCTCCACGTCGCTTCCGCCCAGCGGATTGGGCCGGTCCAGCACCGCGAACTCGATATCGCGTCCGGAAAGAGCGCGCATGAAAAGCGCCATGGTGTTCACGTAGGTATAGTAGCGCGCGCCCACGTCCTGGATGTCGAAGAGGACCAGGTCGATATCGTCCAGGGATCCCGCGGGCGGCACCAGCGACTCCGCCGATGAACCGTAGAGGCTCACAAGCTCGCATCCGGCAAGACGCTGCTCGCGGACCGGCGCCTGGTCCTGCTCCACGGCGAAGATGCCGTGCTCCGGGGAAAAGACGCGCACCAGGTCGAGTCCCCTGCCGCGGAGGGCGTCCCAGGAGTAGGCCAGGTCCCCGGTTACCGAGGTCTGGTTGGCCAGGAGCGCTACCCGGCGGCCCCGTTTGGTATCGGCGGTTCGCAAAAACCGGTCAAGTCCCGTCCTCACCATGGCTTCTCCCGGGCCCGACCGATAGTTATCGGCGGCAGCGCCGCCGGAGTTGGGGGTCAGAGCCTGTTTAAGATACAGGGGTACTCCCTAAAAGGGGTTTCTGTCAACGATTTGTGTCAATTGCGGGAGCTTCCCGGTGTTCTGATGTAGATAGTTATCTACAACTTTTCCCAATTCTACGGCTGGCAGCACTTCCGTGGGTGATAGTTATCGCCTCCATCCATCACCAGGGACACTATCAACCGATAACTATCCCCCACGGGACGCCGGATGCGCTTGACATCCCGCCCATTCCGGGCGCAAATGCCCTCCATGCACCGGGGTCAGAGCATATCATCAGGCCGGGAAGCGGCGGCGCGTCCGGCAAAACCTATCACCCTCATTCCTGCAAGACGGATTCGCACATGGGTGATTGCTATCGCCTGCCTGGCTGGCCTTTCCTGTGCGGGCGCCCAGGCCCCGCAACCGGACAGCCTCCGCTTCGCCCTCACTGGCAGCACCTACCCGGAATCGCCCTTCACCGGGAAAAACGAGGCCCTGCCCGCCCTGTTCAGTAAGATCAACGCGAACAACCCGGTCTTCGTGGTGCACCTGGGCGATATCATCCTCGGCGGCAAGGAATGGATGGGCATTACGGAAAAGGACCTGGACCGGCAGTTCAGGGACTTCCGGCAGTACGCATATGCCCTGAACCCGGTCCTCTTCACCGTCAAGGGCGAGAAAGACGTGCTGAACACCTCCGCCGATAACTATCACCGGCACACGGGGAGGAAGGCCTGGTACTCCTTCAACTACGGGAACTGCCACTTCATCGTCCTCGATACCTGCGATCCCGCGCCCTGCGCCATGGGCGAAGCGCAGAAAAAGTGGCTCGCGGTCGACCTCAAGCGATACCGGCGCCACCCGGCGATATTCGTCTTCACGCATCATCCCCCGGAGCTGTCCGGCAGGGCGGAGGGCGATACCGGCGACGACCCCGACACATGCCGGTCCCTGGCGGCACTTCACGATCTTTTCAGGCAGTATCCCGTCAGGGCGGTGATAAGCGGCCACCGGCAGGTATTTTCGGAGGAAAAAAAGGATAAAATCCTTTACGTAACCGCCGGCTGCGAGTTTGCTGGGAGGGCCGGGAAGTCACAGCCCAGGCGCCGGGATGCGAACCAGTACTACCTGGTGGACATCACCGGCGGCGAGGTGACAGTGCATCCCGGAAGGATAGACTAGGAACGCGATACCATCATGCAGCGCGAGATACAATTCGACCGCCCGGAGGACCTCATCGCCGAGCTCGACGCGAAGGGCATCACCAGGGTGGCCTTCTCCGTCGTCAGCGAGAAGCGCCCCCGCCAGGTGAGCGAGAAGCTCCTCCAGCTTGAAAGCACGGTGATCCTGGAAATCCTCGCCTACAGGGATTCCACCATCTACAAGTGCGTCCTGGAAGGCGCCGATATCGACGACATGCAGGAAAGGTTCGCGTCCGGGGGATACGACGTGACGAGGCGCAGCAGGAACATCACGTGATCACGGTGAACAGATGGCGCCACTTCTCTCCATAGACAACCTCCGCATCAGCTTCGACCTCGGCGACAGCAGGCTCTTCGCGGTCCGCGGGCTCTCGCTGGACCTGGACGAGGGCACCACCCTGGGGCTCGTGGGCGAATCGGGGTGCGGCAAGTCGGTCACGGCATTTTCCATCCTGCGGCTCATAGACCCTCCCGGCTCCATAGACGGAGGGACCATCACCTACAGTGGGGAAAACGTCCTGGCCCTGGACGACGCGGCCATGCGCAAAATCCGCGGCGGCGAGATCGCGATGATCTTCCAGGAGCCCATGACGTCGCTCAACCCGGTGTTCCGCATCGGCTACCAGATCACCGAGGCGATACAGGTCCACCTGGGAAAAAGCAGGGCGGAGGCGAAGGAGAGGGCGATAGAACTTCTGGACCAGGTGGGGATTCCCAGCCCGGGCAAGCGCTACGACTCGTATCCCCACGAGCTTTCGGGCGGCATGCGCCAGAGAGTGATGATAGCCATGGCCCTCTCCGCGGAACCCTCGATACTTATCGCCGACGAGCCCACCACCGCGCTGGATGTGACCATCCAGGCCCAGATACTGGACCTCCTCCTGAAGCTCCAGTCAGAAAGGAACATGTCGCTCCTGCTCATCACCCACGATCTGGGCATCGTGGCCAATCTGGCCGACAGGATCGCCATCATGTACGCCGGCGAGATAGTCGAGTCGGGGACCACGGAGCAGATATTCAACGCGCCCCTGCATCCGTACACCATAGGCCTCTTCGAGGCAATTCCACGGCCCGGCTCCGTCGGCGGCCGCATGAAGACGATACCGGGGACAGTTCCGGCCATCACCGCGGAGCCCCGGGGCTGCGTCTTCCACCCCCGCTGCTCCCGGGGAAGCGAGGAGTGCCTCAGGGATGCCATTGACCTCATGGAAAGGCATGGCGCGCAGAAAGTCCGCTGCATCAAGGCATAGCGGCACTGCCCACAGCAAATATATCCATTCGGAATGCGTATAAAAAAGAGGGTGCCTTTCGGGCACCCTCCCTTGAATTCGCAGTAATCGTGTGTTAGTACGCGAGGTTGATCCTGTAGGTCCTCTTGACGGCGCTTAAAAGCGCAGGAACGAATGAAGGATTCTCGTTCCGGGCATCGCCAAGCATGTTGAGTATCTCGCTGCGTGTGAGCGGAACGTCGTAATGCTCGCAATTCACCGCGTTGTTGCGGCCGCAGATTTCCTTGTTGATGCAGTCTTTACAGGTTTTCATCTATATCCTCCTATGAGTGCTGGTTGCTTTCTGCCACCAAAGCGTATAGGAGTATATTAAGCAAGATGCATGCCAAACGCGCTATCATATGCCATTGGATTGTTTTTTTACTGATAAACAGAAATATTTTTTATTATCAGCGCCTTGTATCATACATAATAATGATAAAGTGTAAACATACACTTTTCGTTTTATGGGGCGATACCACAACATAGAGCTTGATAAGCTCCGGAATTCCTGGATTATGTCACATTAAATGAACAATCTCCCTCACTCTGTTGAAAAAACACCATTGTCTGTATCAATTTTGCAACAAAAATCACCCCTCTAACGCATATTGTAGAGCCTGTGCAGGTTTTTGTACGATAGCGCCTCCAGAATGTGGGCCTTCGCAATGGCTTCAGCGCCAGCGAGGTCGGCGATGGTTCTCCCCACCTTTAAAATCCGAAAAAAAGACCTCGCCGACAGGTTGAGCCGCTTGATGGCCGTTTCCAGCAGCGCTTCGGTCTCGCAATCCAGCCTGCAGCTGTCGCGCACCTGCTGGTTGGTCATGCGCGAGTTGCAGGCCGTGCCGCTCCCGGCGAAGCGCCGCGCCTGGATCTGCCGGGCGCGCACCACCCGGGTGCGGATTTCTTCTGAAGATTCCGCGCTGCCGCTCTCCATGAGGTCCCGGTACGGCACCCTCCCCAGCAGCACCTCGATATCGATGCGATCTTGAAGAGGGCCGGCAATTTTACCGAAATAGCTCCGTACCTTCGCGTCGGTGCAGACACAGGGTATCTCCGGGTCCATGTAATAACCGCACTGGCACGGGTTGCTCGAAGCGACCAGCATGAAATCCGCCGGAAAGTTCAGGGTGCCGCCGGCGCGCGATATGGTGATTTCGCAGTTTTCCAGGGGCTGGCGCAGGGCCTGGAGCACGTTGTTCCGGAACTCGACGAACTCGTCCAGGAAGAGAACGCCGAAGTGCGCCAGGGAGATTTCGCCCACGGAGGGGACCTTTCCGCCGCCCACGA
Organism: Spirochaetota bacterium; assembly: GCA_017998375.1. Taxonomy (GTDB): domain Bacteria; phylum Spirochaetota; class UBA4802; order UBA4802; family JAGODF01; genus JAGODF01. Next base: position 1,189 of record JAGODF010000199.1, on the reverse strand, counting down.
GTGCGGCGTCGGAGGCGGTGTGGTGCGGGGCCCGGAACGGTGGATCGGTGATGAGCCCCTGCCCCTCTCCGAGCATTCCCCCGGCGGAGTGGACCATGGTCGCGGCTATGGCCTGGTCCCGGTCAAGGGGCGGCAAAATCGTGGGTATGCGGCGCGCCAGCATGGTTTTTCCAGCCCCTGGAGGGCCGTAAAGCAGTATATTGTGGTGCCCGGCCGCGGCTATCTCGATGGCGCGTTTCGCGGTCTCCTGCCCCTTTACATCCCGGAAATCAAGCCCCGGGAATGACGCATTGCGCGGCGCCGCCGGCTCCCTGAAGGCCGGAAGCGCCCCCTCCAGTGCGCGGAGTACATCGGCAATGGTGCGGACGGGATAGATGTCCAGCTCCTCGATCGCGGCGGCCTCGCACCGGTTTTCCCAGGGTACTATCATGCAGCGATAGCCGGCGCGGAAGAGCGATATCGCCATCGATATGGCGCCCTTCACCGGCTTGACCCTGCCATCCAGCGCCAGCTCGCCCACCATGGGGATGGTCCGGGGATCGGCGGTTATCTGCCCAGTGGCGTTGAGGATGGAGACGGCGACCGGGAGATCGAAATTGGCGCCCTGTTTCCTGAAGCCCGCGGGCGCCAGGTTAACCACGAAGTTTCTGGGCGGGAACTCATATCCGGAGTTCTCGAGGGCCGAGCGGATGCGGTCCTTCGACTCCCGGATGGTGACATCCGGGAGCCCGACGATGGCGAATCCCGGCAATCCTTTGATTATATCGACCTCCACCTCCACGATCTGGGCATGAATGCCGTGAATGGCGAGCGATACGGCCCCGGACAGGTGGCACCCATCATCCTCGATTTCTTCTTTGAACCTTTCTGCGATCAGCTCTTCCATATAAGTGGTCCTTTGATAACCAGTTTTGTACGCGGGGAGCGGTCGTTTCAGGGGTCGACCCCTATCATCCCCCCATGAATACGATTCCCGGGCGGAAAAAATTAAATTTTTTTGCGAAAATCACCCCCAAAAAAGGCGGCCAAATTCACTTGACTTTACCGGAGCCATGCTATATTATTCTGATATTGGAGTTTTGGCCATATCAAGGCGCACCATTCTCCGGAGAGTGACCTATGAAAAAACTCATAATACCGCTTATCGCCTCGTGCGCGCTTTTGAGTACGCTGTTCATCACGAAGGATA
>JAGODF010000198.1 GCA_017998375.1 Spirochaetota bacterium | reverse complement strand
GCACACGGGGCACCCCGGCCCGTCCACCAGGCGCAGGTTTTCCGGGAAGAGGTCCTTCACGCCGGTCCGGAAAAACTCCGTGGTGTGCGTGCCGCATACCTCCATGATGCTCACTTTCTCATCGAGCCGGTATTCCTTCAGCCTTCCGGCCAGCTTTTTTTTGAGCGCTGTATCCATTGTTCCTTCTATCCTGCGCCATGTCATTCCCGCGAAGGCGGGAATCCAGTCGTTTAACCGACGCGGATTCCGGCATTGCGCTTCGCTTCAGCCGGAATGACAGATGAGCATAGCAATTCAATCATTAATACTACCATCACAAGGCATCCTCATTTCCCCTCTGTGCCTCTGCGCCTCTGTGGTTATTCTTTGTTTCCATCTCAGACAAAGATTTCCCGCGCGACGGCGATCTGCCCCAGGGCGATGCACCCGTCGTTGAACGGTACTTTTCGCGGAACGTATATGTCAAATTCATTTTCCGCCAGGCCCGCCAGTATCATGCGGAGGAGGAGCCGGTTCTGGAACGCGCCGCCGGAAAGCGCCACGCGGTTGATACCGGCGCGCTCCCGTATCGCCGTCGCCGCGCGGAGCGCCGTCAGGGCGATATCGCCGTGGAAGGCCAGGGCGATATCATCCGCCTCCTCGCCGTGCGCCTTGAGTTCCATCACCCTCCTCACGAAATGCCCGGTGTCGATGACGCCGGTCGCCGCGTCGATGCCCGCCGCCTCCGGCGCCACGCGTCCCTTCCCGCGGAACGCCGCCTCCTCCAGGAGCATGGCGGCCTCGGCCTCCGTGCTCACGCGGAGGGAGACACCCAGGAGCGCCGCCACGCCGTCGAAGAGGCGGCCCACGCTCGTGGTGAGGGGCGAGTTGATCTTCTTGGCGATGATCTCCAGCACGGGGCCCGCGCCGGGAAACGCACCGAGCGCCGCGTCGTCACCGCAATACGCTTTCAGAAGCGACGCGCCGATTTTCCACACATCGCGTATGGCGCTCTCTCCGCCGGGCAGCGCGAACTCCGAGAAGTGCGCGGCCCGCGTAAAGGAGCTTCGCCCCGCCACGAGGAACTCGCTTCCCCAGAGGACGCCGTCGTTCCCGTAGCCGGTCCCGTCGAAGGCGATGCCGATGATCTCCCCGTCGAGGCCGTGCTCCTCCATCACCGCGGCGATGTGCGCGTGGTGGTGCTGGACCCTGGCGCGGCGCAGGCCCTTCGCCTCGAGCTCGTCGGCGATGAGCGTGGTGAAGTAGCCCGGGTGCAGGTCCGAGACCACGGCCGCCGGGGTGAAATCATAGATGCGCATGTAGTGGGCCAGCGTGCGGCGGTACTGCTCGTCCCCGGAAGCCATCGCCAGGTCGCCGAGGAACTGCCCCAGCACCACGATGTCGTCCTTCGCCAGTGCGAAGCTGTTCTTCAAATCGCCGCCGGCGGCGAGCATGTGCGCGGGCACGCGGCGGGATATAAACGGCGCCGGCACGTAGCCGCGCGAGCGGCGCACCATGTACGGAGCCTCCCCCTCGACGAAGAGCACGCTGTCGTCGCTCTGCGCGACGATCTCCCGGTTGTAGGTCACGAAAAAGTCCGCCGCGTGCGCCAGACGCTCCAGCGCCTCCGCGTCGCGGAAGATGATCGGCTCGTCGGCGATGTTGCCGCTCGTCATCACGAGCACCATCCCGGGGTCCGCTTCGAAGAGCATATGCTGGAACGGCGCGTACGGCAGCATGAATCCCAGATACGTGAGCCCCGGTGAGACGAATACGCTCAATGTGCCGGGCTTCTCCTTCAGGAGGACGATGGGCCTTTCGCGCGAGTCCAAAAGTTTTTTTTCCGCGGGGGTGATACGCGCGTGGCGCCCGATGGATTCGACGCTCCCCGCCATCAGGGCGAACGGTTTGAAGGGCCTCCCCTTGCGCTCGCGCAGGCGCGCCACGGCGCCGTCGTTCTCCGCGTCGCAGGCGATGAGATATCCGCCCACTCCCTTGATGGCGAGTATCATCCCCTCTTTCAACAGCTTCACCGCGCGCGCGGCAATCTGCCCAGCGTCGAAGGAGAGTGCATTGCCCTCGCGGTCCAGGAGCGAGAGGCGCGGGCCGCAGGCGGGGCAGGCGTTGGGCTGCGCGTGGAAACGCCGGTTCTCCGGGTCGCGGTACTCGCCCTCGCAGACGCGGCACATGGGGAAGGCCGCCATGGAAGTGTTCTTCCTGTCGTAGGGAATATCGTCCACGATGCTGAAGCGCGGCCCGCAGTTCGTGCAGGTGATGAAGGGATAGCGGTGCCGGAAATCGCCGGGATCCAGAAGCTCGCGCAGGCAGTCGTCGCAGAGCGCGATGTCCGGGGACACGAATGCGGTACGCGAACCCGAAACTTCGCTCTTCACGATGGAGAATTTTTCGTATCCGGCGACATCGCCCCGGCTTTCCTCCACGGACTGAACGAGGGCAAGCGGAGGAGGGTGATACCGGATGCCGTCGACGAAGGACCTCAGGTTTCCGGATTCCCCCTCGGCCTCGACGCGGACCCCCTCCGTGGTATTGTACACAACGCCGCGCACGCGGTGCTCCGCGGCGAGCCGGTAGACGAAGGGCCGGAACCCCACGCCCTGGACGATGCCCCTCACCGTGATGTTGACATGCTGTATCATGGTCACCAGTCAGTATAGCGCACTGCCGCCGATGCGCAGGGCGGCCGGGAAAAACGACATATTACCCGCCGGGGCGGCGATATCATCCAGCAAAATTTTACCGGGAGCGCCGTCAATATCCAGAAATTTGTATTGACTGTGACGGGCTCTTTTATCATACTACATCGTACGGCGCTGTACATTCCTATTCGTGACACGGAGACGGTTATGTTTGACCTGATAGAACACGGCAACGACATTTACATCGTCAAAATGAAGCTTGCCGAGGTGCACACCCTGGACGTTCCCGAGCTCAAGGAAAAACTGCAGCAGACCATCATCAGCAAGGGAATCCGGCGGATGGTGATAGACCTGGCAAACGTGAAGATGATCACCAGCTCCGGCATCGGCATTTTCCTCAACATCAACCAGAGCCTCAAGTCGAACCTGCGCCTCGCGTCGCCGAATCCCGAAGTCCAGAAGGTCCTGGAGCTGACGAAGGTCACCTCCGTAATCAAGGTATTCGAGACCGTCGACGCCGCCGCGAAGAGCTACTGAACTCCCGCGATAAAACGCTTTGACCAGAAAATCCCGCGCCGTTCGCGGGATTTTCTCGTTACGGGGCGGCGCGCCCAGTATCAGAGGTTTATCACCCTCCACACGTACCAGTAGGGGAAAAGATAGACCCAATAGCCCGATGTCACGCGCTGGCCGCAGTACTTCTCCGCCTCCCAGTATCCCCAGTCGTTGAACTCACCGTAATCCGCCTTGTCCTGGGGGCAGATGACCGCCATCAGAAGACCGCCGTACTTCCCGTCAAGGGACGCCGGGCGCGGGCGCGTCTTCGGCATTTCGCGGTTCCTGCGCCACACGTACCAGTAGGGTTCCGCGTACACCCACCAGCCGGAAACAACGCGCTGGCCGCAGTAGCTCGCTGCGCTCCACCAGCCGTAGTCGAAGAACTGCCCGTACAGTTCCCTGTCGGAGGGACAGGAGATCTTCTGCATCAGCCCGCTGTAGCGCCCCTGGACGCTGGAGTGCTCGGGTTCGGCGGAGGCGACGGAGAGAACGGCCGAAAGCAGTATCGCAACCCCGGCGGATGTTCTTCGGCTAAAAGCGATCATCATCCATACGCTCCCGCAACGGCCGGCACACCGCATATCAACCCCGGCCTTTCGGTGCGCAACGTACCACACCGCACTCGATGATTCAAGAATTAATGTGTACACCGAGTTATACCGGGTCTGCTGCACAAAAGCTGTCATTGACCTTTCGTTGCCCGCTGCGATCCGGCCTCACTCATTTTTTGATTTTTTTCAAGGTAATCATAATTTAATAATTGACGATTAACATTTTCACCGCTATATTATGTCCAGCAAGTTTGCATGAGGTGTTACAACTTTCGTTCAAACTACATCGCACCGGATGGTGCCACAAGTTAGGGGTACAATACCCCCAGGCAAGCGAAGAGAAATCTTCAAAACGGGAAAGAGGCCCGTGTCCCAGAGACCGAGGCCTTTTTCTTTGAAGCATCGTTCCCCACTCACCCCGTTCGCAGCCAAACAAAACCTTGACAGATCATAATCGCTGGTGCTACAATTCATACTGCACGGCATTCAACCGTGATTACTGCATCACCGATCTGAAGTATTGGCAAGACGCTCCATGGAGGCGCTATGGATACCAGCACGCTCACCGCACGACAGATTCTCGAGATTAAGGGGGCGTTTCTCTATTTTATTATCAGCATCAGCCTCGCCATCACGTCAATCGTGTTCCAGGTGCTGGCGCATATCAGCTATAAGAACGTCGTGCTCACCATCTTCTTCGCCATCGCAATGGGCATACTGGCGTACCTGATTTTCCGCCGCAAGAAAGTACAGCGGCCGACGCTTCTCCTGGAGTGGGTGAGCGGCATACTGGCGCTCGCAGCCACGGTATCCACCAAGTGGCGTTACGCGGACACCATGGACTGGACCTACGCCGCGCAGGGGTACCATCTCGTGGCATTCAGCGTGGGATTCATCGTGATGGTGCAGTTCCTGTACAATAAAAGGATGTACCAGGTCCTCGCGACGCTTTTTTTCATTAATTGGATCATCTTCCTCGTCATTGCGGCCCGCAACGGAGTCACTTTTCACATGCATTCGGTCGTGGACGGCAACATCGTCCACGACGGCATCCAGATCCACCGCGAAATATTCTATTTCATCATCATGGGGATCATCTCCTTCGTCTCGTACCGGAACATTCCCATCATCGACGATTACGACAGGAAGAACCTGAAACAGCAGGAACAGATCCAGCTGCAGGCCGAGCAGGAACGGGAGCTCACGCAGGAGATCAGGCGGCGCATAGACGACCTGTTCTCCCAGCTCGAGGCGCAGAACAGCACGGTGGACGATTTCGCCGGAAGGATCCAGAGCCAGGCGGCCACTTTCGAGGAGATGTCGGCATCGATGGAGGAACTCCTGGGCTCCTCGGAGAACATATCCTCCCTGGCGATCAACCAGCTTGACGAGAACAGGAAGATGGACGATATCATCGGCCGGCTCCGAAGCGTCAAGGAGGAGAGCCGCAGGAACCTTGACCTCACGCTGGGCGAGATGGACGCGGCCGTTTCGAAGACCAGCACCGGGCACGAGAAAATCGGAGCGGTGACCTCCACCATCGCGCAGATCAGCGAGCAGAGCAGCCGCATCGCGGAGACGGTGACCATCATCATTGACATCGCCGACAAAATCAACCTCCTCTCGCTCAATGCCTCCATCGAGGCGGCCCGTGCCGGCGAATACGGCCGCGGTTTCGCCGTGGTCGCCGACGAGATAGGCAAGCTCGCCGTGCAGACCTCGGACAGCATCAAGGAGATAGAGCGGGTGCTCTCATTGAGCTCGAAGGCCACGACCGACGGCGTGGAAGTCATCCAGTCGGCGGCGGTCATCATCCGCGAGATGATCGACTACATAGGCCAGAGTTCCGCAAAGATCAAGCTCCTGAAGGAGAGCATGGGAGTGGAGGAGCGCCAGATAGAGAGCCTCATCAGCCAGATGAACCGGAATATCGATCTCTCGAAGAACATCGACCAGGGCACGGCGGAGCAGAAGCAGGCGATCTCCGGGACCTCGGCGGCGATAGAGCAGGTGAACGAGACGATGGCGGGAATGGTGAAGGGAGTGAACGAGCTCGCCGCGATCGCGAAGAACATCTACAACGACGCGCAGAAGCTCCTGGAGAAGTCCGCCGGGGCCGCGGGCTGAGGCTGCGCCTCACTCCACGGCGCCCTGCACCTTTTGGGAAATTCTGCCGCAGGCGCCCTCGATCTCATCAATCGAGGCGATTTTCTCCGAGGCGAAGGAAATGATGCGGGAGCTTGATGCGTCAACCACCCGGGCCGTGATGCGGTAGCCGTCGCCCAGCTTCACCACGGTCCCCAGGAGAAGGCGTTTCGCCATGCCCGACGAGCAGGAGCGGCCGATATAGGCGACCTTCCTGGCGCCCCGTGCGCCGATAAGGCCCTCGCCGATTTTCTTCGTGACTGTTTCGGCCAGGTCCGCGTCCACCCCGATGAACTCGAAGGGCACCACTCCCAGGCCGGGGGCAGGTTCCATGGCCGGGACCAGGCTGTCGCTTTTCTTCTCCGCCGGCGGCGCCGCATCCTTCCGTACCGCCATTCCCGGTAGGGCGGACGCGGCAGTCGGGCTTTCCCGGTAATGCTTCACCGCGTATACGACGCCGGTCGCTGCGGTAGACGCGGCCATAACGACCATCCCCCAGATGATCAGCGTGCACTTCGCCATTGAGAGGGAAATTCCCATCCGCCGCGCCAGGAAGAAAAGCCCTATAACCGGCGCGACAAACACGCCGTACCTGTCACGAGCCCGGAGAATCGCCACGAGACCGGATTTTTTTCCTGCGGGGACACCCTTTCTCACACCGGCCGGAAGCTGCGCGGCAAACCTGAACTTCTCCATGAGCCGCCGCATTGTGTCTTTTTCAGTCACAGCAGATCCTCCAGGTTACGGATGCCTTTCCGGTTCAAGTATGCGACAAGACGCCGGACGATGAGCCTGTACCTGCGCCGCACCCTCCGTTCGGACATGCCAAGCTCCCGGCCGGCCTCCCCGTACGTGAAACCGTTTACCGCTATCAGGTCAAAGAGAATCTTCTCACGCTCGCCGTGAAAATTTTCCATATTTTCCAGAGCTTCCTGGATGACGAGACGCGCTTCCCGGAGGCCGTTGACGAACATGAGGCCCATGTCCTCGAAGACTTCTTCGATGCTTATCTCAACGCCTTTTCTCGCGCAATAAAACTCCTTGACCACGTAGCGCATCGCATTGAACAACCACCTGCGGGGATTTTCCACTTCGCCCATTTTGTCATAGTAACGTGCGAACACCTCCTGGGCGATGTCCCCGGCATCCTCGATGTTGCCCAGTTTTGAATAAACGGCGCCGTAGACCAAAGGGAAAAAGTCGCTGTACATCTCGGTGAAGTTTCGCGTGTGTCTGTCCAGCACCATAGGTGTCATGATTGGCATCTCCTGCGCTTAAATATGCGTTACCACGAGCATGCGGTTACCACAGTCACGCACATGCGCATCATTCAATACCGTCGGAGTTCCCGCCGGCCCTGATCACAGCGCGGTTATTTGAATTTCGCGTTGTCAAAGCGCGAATGGTCGAACCTGCCCGCTTCCAGGTCCTTGTCGTAGATGGTCTCCTGGATGGTATCGGAGCACGACGCCGTCAGCGAAAAGAATACCAGGATGATGATCACCGCTCTCAGCAATTCGACCTCCGCGTTAGAAGAGCATTTTAAGTCCGGCATCGCCCGCGGCGAGCTGCCCCAGGCGATCCGGTTCAAAAAAGATCGTGTAAAACGGCGTAAACATGAGGTATAATCGATATCCAAGCCGCAGGTTGAACTCCGCCCGGACGGAAATATACGGATTGAAATAGAACCGGTCACGGAACTCCGGGACCCCATACGTGCGCGTTTCAATGGTATCGTAGTCAGCGCGGGTGATAATGTATCCGCCGCCCGCATACGGAAGAAGGTCAACGTTCCCCGAAAGCGCGCAACGATAACCCGCAAACGCCCCCAGAGGCGCCATTCTCAACGATCGCAGCGAATTGAAGTTGGAACCCAACTGGTAATATCCGGTGAGAAACATGGTCCTGGCATTCCTGCCGGCGATGCCGTACAAAAGCTTGTTTCCATACACATGCAGGTGCGATCCGAAACCGGGGGACGCTCCGCGGGCCAGGTCCCCCAGGGGTTGAAGATACAC
>JAGODF010000197.1 GCA_017998375.1 Spirochaetota bacterium | reverse complement strand
GATGGGCAGTATCCCCAGGCCCAGCCCTGGTGACCACTCGGGCCAGGGAGTTCTTAGGATTACGGGAGTGTACAGGACGAGGCAGAGGGCCGCCACAATCAACAGCGGTACCAGCTGCCACCCGCTCACGATGACGAAATAAATCCCTATCGCGAGCGCCGCGAGCGAGGTGACGATACCGACCCCCAGCGCGTGCTTCAATGGAAGCTTCCCCTCCGGGACCAGGCCGCTCCCCCCGCTGAAGGGCGTCCTTTCGACATTCAGGTCGATACCGCTTTTATAATCGAAATAGTCGTTGATGGCGTTCACGCTGCCGTGCGTCAGCGTAAGGCCCAGGCCGGCCAGAAGAGCGTGCCCCAGGCTGATAGAGCCGTGCAACCAAGCGATTGATGTTCCGAGAAAAGTGAGCACAACGGACAGCAGGAGAAACTGGGGCCTGGTTTCCATGATCCAGAGAATGAGTTTTTTCATGCGATATTCCTTTCAGGTTTTAAAATCGATTTTTTCGCATCGCTCCATACCGCGGCGTTCTGAAGCGAAACGCGTGTATCGTGACGGTATCTTCATCGTCCGGCGCCGCAGCACCTCGCCGTGCTGAATAAATTGAACGACATCATGAAAACATTCCGTCCCCGCAGTCAAGACGCTTTTCCCAGTGCGCGCGTCGTCGCATGCTACGCCTGCTTCCCGTCCTGCTCTCCGCGCTCCGCTCCACCGCCGTTGCCCGACCTGTTTGCGCCGTTCTCCTCGCCCGGCCGGTAGCAGTACCGGCAGCCATGGATGAGTATCTTCGCGCCCTCGGGCATCTCCACGCGCGACGCGTAGAGAACCTCGTACTTCGTGAGCACCGCGGCACAGAGCGGGCATATCCGCTCGCGCGGGTAGACCTGCTGCGGCGCCGGGTCTAGCGCCGCGGCGTCCATCTCCATTCCCTTGTCCGTCCTTTTGCCGGCGGCGCGCCGGGCGGCGAGCGCGTCGCTACCGGAGTGATAGAGCGAGAGGAAATAGAAAAAGACAGCCGCGCCGATGAGCAGTCCGATGAGGTATACCAGGACGTTCACCTTTTCCTCCTCGCCACGAAGTTCACCATGATGGTCCGCTCCGACGGCGGATCGAAGGTGTAGTCGCTGAACAGGTCCACGAGCTCCAGCCCGGCCTCCCCCAGGAGCGCCTTCGCCTCGTCGATGAAATAGATCCGCTGCGCGTGCTCCTCGGTCCTCGCGGCGGCGCCGCGCCGCTTCACCGTCAGCGTCGAGTAGACCATCCGCGCCGCCGGATCGTAGCGGTTGTCCCAGGTCACCTCCACGCCTCCGCGAACGTGGCGGCTCACCCTGCCGTCGAAGAAGCGGCGGATGTTGTGCTCGGTGGTGAGGTCGAACATGAATACGCCTTCGTCGTGAAGGGCGGCGCCGGCCGACCGGAAGGCGGCGAGCAGGTCGGCGTGCTCCGTGAGGTAGTTCAGCGTATCGTGGACCGAGAAGATGAAGTCGAACTTTCTCGCAACGGCGAAGCGGCGCGCGTCACCGCAGAAGATGCGGAAGTTCTTCCTGGCTCGGGCCTTCGCGACCTTCAGCATTTCGGGCGATCTATCCATGCCGAAAACGTGGAAATCATCGCGGGAAAACTTCGCGCCAAACCTGCCGGTGCCGCAGCCTATCTCGAGTATGTAGTGGGGGTCCTTCATGTACCGGAAGATGAGGGAGCGGATATAGCGATACCAGCGCTCGTAATCGACGTGCCTGAGAATATAATCGTAGACGTCGGGTATCTCCGTGTAGGGTTTGATCATGGGCGTTATACGCGGGCGGAGGCCCGGAGCGCTCACGCCCACTCTATGTCGATGGACTCGGGATGTATGAGGGGATGCTCCTCGAACTTGATCCACGTCTCGATCACTTCGGCTATCCCTCCGGACACTTTCCCGGAGCCCTCGAAGGTGTATTCGTGCTCCGGGGAATAGAGCTCCACTCCCTTCGCGTCCTTCGCCACTTTCTCCTTCGGCTCGTACTCCGACAGCTCGAGTCCCGCGGGCAGGCCGTTTACTATGGACTTGATCTCCTCGGCGAACTTTCTCGCATAGGCGGTGAACTCGAACCGGAAGCCCGCGCCTTTGATCTTCTTTTCGGATTTAAGGAAGCCCGTGCCGAACTTCTTGTTGTCGCCGTGCTTCGCGACGGACGCCTTGAGCGCGTTAAGAAACTCCTCCTCGATGATCACATGGTGGAGCTTGTTCCCCAGGGTGACCCACTCCCGCACCACCTCGGAAAAGGTCTCCCTCTTGACGTTCACCAGCCTGCTGAAATAATAGAGCCAGGGCTTCTCGGCGCCCATCCGGTATCCCTCGAGCATCCCGAAGATCGTCCGATAGTTTCCTTCGATAACAACCTCGTAATAGTTCTTTGCCATGTGATGCCTCTCCTCGCGATTTTCCCCGCGTCCCTTACCAGAACAGTTCCGCAAAAGGAAAAAATCAAGCAAAATACCGCGTTATTTATCATTGACAATTCACGGACGATGGAGGATGATACGGGCACCGTGCGGCACGACGGCGCGACCCGCGGGAAACCGGCCCATGTCAACGAAAGAAACCCACATCGATCCCGACCGATACAAGGAGGCGACGGCCCACTATCTCGCCGGCCTTGCCGAGGACAGCCCGCTGTCCTTCGACGTGATCGACAGCGACGGAAACATCGTCTTCAAAACCGGCCAGCGGATACGGCCCGACGTCATCGAGGGACTCTCGAAGCGGGGCAAGCGCTTCTACGTACCGCGCATGGGCAGGGACGGCGACTTCTCCCGCCAGATATTTTCCCAGGAGATGATGCACAATCTCATCGAGGACACCAGCGCGCTTTTCTCCGATATCCGCCGCCTCGGCACGATGACCCACGAGCAGTACATCAACGCCTGCAACCAGTACGGCTTTCTCCTCCAGCGCCTGCTTCCCCAGGATAAAACGGGCGGCGTCCTGACGCTCCTCCACAGAGCGCGCTCCGGTTCACACTCCGCCATGCACTCGGTCAACGTAGGGCTCCTGGCGATGATCTACTCCTACAAGAACGGGGACCCCCAGGAAAAGATCATGAACATGGCGATATCAGGCTTCCTCCACGACGTGGGAAAGCAGAAGGTGGACGAGAACATCATCCTGAAGCCCGGCGCCCTCACACGCGAGGAGTTCTCCGCGATGATGGATCACACCAAGGAAGGCTACCGCATCCTTGACGCCGTGAAAAACGACAAGGGCGACAAGGTGATCCCCAACGTGGTGAAGATCGTATCGCTCTTCCACCACCGCAGGCTGAAGAGCCAGGGCTATCCGTTCAAGGAAGGGGCGACGCGCGACGACAGCGAACGATCCTACCTGGAGCTCCCCGCCGAGGCGAGGATCATCGGCATCATGGACCTCTACGACGCCGTGACCACCAACACACCCTACAGGAAGTCGACCGGCATTGAGTCCGCACTCCGCTATATCCTCAACCTGTCGGGCTACCTCTACACCGTGGAGGACGTCCATTCCTTCCTGCGGGTCATGGGCCTCACGCTGAACCACGGAAAGAGCTTCCTCAATCCCGGCGATTTCGTGGTGCTGGAGTCGGTCAAGGTCCACCCGGAGACCAGGAAGAAAAGCAGGACCTACGAATTCGCGAAGGTCGAGGAGCTGTACCGCTCCGGCCTGCTCACGCCCAAGGTGACAATCTTCTTCAACGCGAGCAAAAACACCAGGATCAATCCGATATCGATAGACCTCCACTACGACACGTCGCGGAAGGTCGTCAGGGTGATACACAGCCCGCGCCTGATGGGCATGATGCAGCGCTACATGAAATGACGGCGGCAGGAACCCGCGATGGCTACAATACTGATAGTGAACGAAAACGCGAACCTCACCGGCTTCCTCAAGTTCATCCTCGAGACCGCCGGCTACCAGACAAAGGTCCTGGACAACGGCCTCGCGCTCTTCGACGAAGCCGACGCCGATCCGCCGTCCCTGGTGGTGATGGACACTTCCTTCAAGTACGTGGACGGGCTGTACCTGCTGGAGAAGTTCAAGTCCCGCAGGGAGACCGCGTCGATACCGGTGCTGGTGGTGGCGTCGAAGAACGAACCGCTCGCCCTCATCGACGCCATCGAGCGCGGCGCCTACAACTATATGGCAGCGCCGGTGAACGAGGACGCTTTCTTATCGAACGTGAAAAAATGCCTCACCCCGGCGAAGAAAAACCAGCCGGGGCGGCGGAACGGGGGTACACATGGACGCGATGTATAACTGGGGCCTGGATCTCATCCGCACGCTGCAGCTGATACGCACGCCCTTCCTGGACATCGTCTTCAAGACGATCACCGTCCTGGGCAACGACATGTTCTACATGCTCATGCTCCCGGTACTTTACTGGTGCGTGGACAAGAAGCAGTCCCTGCGGCTCTACCTTCTCTTCATGCTCTCGAGCTGGGTCAACTCCGTGACGAAGGATTACCTCAACCATCCCCGTCCCTACCACATCGACAGCGGGGTGAAGGTCGGCACCACGGGCGGGCCGGGCCTTCCCAGCGGCCACGCCCAGGGGACCCTGGTCCTCTGGGGATACCTGTCGCTCTGGGCGCGCCGGCGCTGGTTCACGATCTTCAGCATCGCCCTTATCCTCCTCGTGGCGCTTTCGCGCCTCTACCTGGGCGTCCACTTCCCCACCGACATCCTGGGCGGATGGTTCCTGGGGCTCCTGCTCCTCCTTCCCTTCAACGCGGTGGTCGACCGGCTGGAACCGAAGGTACTGGCGCTTTCGTTCGGATGGCAGTTCGCGCTCGCCACCGCGGTCCCCGCGCTCCTGGCGCTGGTGGTTCCCTCACGGTGGTCGGTATCTCCCATGGGTATCACCGCGGGCTTCGCCCTGGCCGTGATGCTGGAGACGAAGCACCTGAACGTGCGGATGCCGGGAAGCGTCCTCCAGGGCGTCGCGAGATACTTTATCGGCATACTGGTGCTCTTCGTCTTCTTCTTCGCCACGAGGCGTTTCATGCCGAAGGATTCCTCCTTCTATCTTCTCATGGTCTTCGCGCAGTACTATGTGATGGGGCTCTGGGTGGGTATCGCCGCGCCCTGGGTTTTCCGGAAGCTCGGCCTGGAGGCGCCCGCCGAAGGAGGCGGACAATGACGAAACGCGTATCGCGCACCGCGCTGCTCTCGGCGCCGAAGTCCTTCGCGGAGGGGGTGCTCTCTCCTTTCCGCGCGCTCTCCACGGTTGGCAAGGTTCCCGGGTTGAAGCGATTCTTCGTCATTCCGTTCATTATCAACATAGCGCTTCTCGCGGGGGCCTTCATCCTGGGATACCATCTCATCGGCGGCGCGCTCCACGGCCTGCTGCCCCAGGGAGACGCCTGGTATCTCGCTGTTTTGAGATGGCTGATAGCGCCGCTCCTGGCGGTGTTTCTTTCCATCGCGGTGATTTTCATCTACTCCATCACGGGAAGCGTCGTCACGGCGCCCTTTAACGACATCATCTCGGCGAAGGTGGAGCGCGCGCTCCTGGGCGGTTCGCCGGACGACAGGTTCACCCTGGCGGGGCTGGTGGACGACGTGCTGCGCGCGCTCTTCAACGCGCTGAAGCTCATCGGCCTGCTGGTCCTCTTCCAGGTACTCATACTCGCGGTGAACCTGGTGCCAGTGGCCGGCGGCCCCATCTACGCGGTGTTGAGCTTCACGTCCGCCATGTTTTTCCTGGGCTTCCAGTTCTTCGACTTTCCGCTGGAGAGGCGCAGGTTCTATTTCAAGGACAAGCTCAGGGCGGTCTGGGGACACAAGTTCACAGCCATCGGAATAGGCACGGGGCTTTTCCTCATATCCTTCGTTCCGCTGGTGGGATTCCTCGGACTCAACCTCGCGGCAGTGGGGGCCACGGAAATCTTCGTGCGCAGGATGCTCCCCGGCCTGGATGATCTGTAGGAAAAAATTAATATCAGACACGGGTGCGCGCGTCATGGGCGATACTATTTTCAAAAAAATGGGCGATTTCTTCCGCGGGAGAGACACGGCGCCTGATCAGCCGGAAGAGGCCGATACCGCCGGTCGCAGTAAGGCCACCGGTACGGTCCGCGCGGCACGTGAAGGGCTTTCCGGGATGAAGGGCCGCGTTGCCGCGCGCTCCCAGGAAGTGCGCGGCATGTTCGGGCGCGTCATCCAGCCGGAGGAGCGGACCCTCAAGAACTACATGAGCGTCGCGTTCTGGAGGACCAAGCGCGCCGAATACTCCCAGCTCCGGGAAAAGGAGCAGCAGGACCTGGACGTCTTCAACGTCCTCCGGGAAGGGGCGCTCCCGACAATCGAATACTACATCCTCACCGTGCTCTCCTGCGTCATCGCCACGACGGGACTCCTCCAAGGCTCCACCGCGACGATAATCGGCGCGATGATAGTGGCACCCCTCATGACGCCCATACTCGCCTTTTCACTGGGCGTCAACTGGGGCGACGTGGACCTCATCAAGACCTCGGCGCAGTCGATCATCAAGGGCGTGTTCCTGGCGATCTTCATCTCGGCGCTCATCTCCTACGTGGTGCCGATACCGGCGTACACGGCGGAGATACTGTCGCGCACCAGGCCCACGCTCTTCGACATCATCGTCGCCATCGCCTCGGGGATTGTGGGCGCCTACGGCAACGCCAATAAAAGAATCAGCAACACGCTCGCGGGCGTCGCCATTGCAGTGGCGCTCATGCCGCCGCTGTGCACCGTGGGCATCGGCATCGGCACCTTCAACCGCGAGGTCGCCACGGGCGCGGCGCTCCTCTTTCTCATCAACCTGGTATCCATCTCCCTGGCCGGCGCCGCGGTCTTCTGGGCCATGAAGGTACACCCGATCCTGGAGGACGCCGGCGCCGTCAAGAAACGGGCGCTCTACCAGATCGCGATATCGGTTTTCATACTGGCGGTCATCTCCATACCCGTGTTCCTCTACATGCGCGAGGGCTACCTCCTGGCCAACGCCCAGCAGCATGCCCGGGAGCTTATCGCGCGGGAGATCCCGGGATCGGAAATATTCCATATCAGCACGCCGAAGGCCGGGGGCGCGTTCACACTGAACGTCTCCATAATCAGCGACGGCCCCCTGGACGGGAAGGTGGCGGAGGGGATCCGGAAACGGGTCCTGGAAAAACACCCGCTCATCAGGAACATCACGCTGCGAAGCATCACCGGAGCGGAGACGCACTGACCGGCACATCCTATCGACCTCCGCGGCCGCCAATATTTTGATTGACGACCGTGAAAATCCATGCTTCAATCCTATTTTTCGGAAAACAGAGAGAGACTGGATGCCACTGACGCTGCCGCTTTTTATCGTATTCGAGGGGATTGACGGCTCCGGAAAAACCACCCTTGCTGAACGGATCCACGCGCGGTACGCGTCGCTGCTCCCGGCGGTCCTGCTGGCGGAACCCACCACGGGGGCGCGGGGAGCGGAGATACGGGCGCTCCTGAAGCGGCGGCCCCCGGCACCGGTCTCCGAGCTCCTGGAACTGTTCATACTGGACCGCGAAGAGGACGTGCGGCGGAACATCGTCCCGGCCCTGGCGGAGGGGAAGATGGTGGTGATGGACCGTTACTACTTCTCCAACGCGGCCTACCAGGGAACGGGCGATATCGCGCCGGCCGACATAGTCGCCATGAACAGGGAACGCGGCTTCCCGGCGCCTCACCGGGTCTACCTGGTGGATCTCGATCCCGCCGAGGCCCTGGGGCGTGTGGAAAAACGGAACCCGGAGAAGGACATCTTCGAGAACAGGCGGTTCCTCGAAAAGGTCCGGGAGAACTACCGGGCACTGGCGGACGACACCTTCCTGGTCCTGGACGGCCGCCTCGATCCCGAATCCCTGGAGCGCGCGGTGACGGACGACCTGGAGCGCACCTTCAAGGCACGATGA
>JAGODF010000196.1 GCA_017998375.1 Spirochaetota bacterium | reverse complement strand
GCCCCATCACTCCATCGGATATCGCCTGAATGCCCAAACTTCGGCACCTGCGGCGGTTGCGACTACCTGCACGCGGATTACGAAACCGAGCCCGCGATGAAAAGGGAAATAATTCTGGACGCCCTCTCGCGCATCGGGAAGCTTCCCGCCGATATCATCCCTCAGATAGACACTCGCTCCGCCGAACGGTTCGGTTACCGGAGCCATGCTGAGGTGAAGCTCGCCGACGGCCGTGCGGGCTTCTACCGCCGGGAGAGCAACGAGGTGGTGCCATTTCCCGAAGGCGGGTGCCGCCTTCTCTGGGCGCAGGTGATGGAAGGTATCCGCGCCGCTGAAGGCGCGCTCGGGAAGGGATTCCGGATCGCCGCAGGCTTTGACGGCGCGCCGCGCACACCACTTGAAGGAAGTCCTGTCATCGCGGAGAAAGAGGGCGATATCGTCCTGGAACGGGATATACGCTGCTTCTACCAGGCAAACCGGCTCCTGCGCGCCGCCATGCGTGAAACGGTGGTCAGGTTCGCGTCACTCGAAAAGAACGACGCGTTCATCGACGGCGCATGCGGAGTGGGTTTCTTCGCGCTCGACCTTGCGCGATGCGGCGCTACCGGCACCGGGTATGACATCGACCGCGAGAGCGTGAAGTGGGCGCGCCACAATGCGAAGAGTAACGGTATAAGCGGAGTGAAATTCGAAGCGAAAGACATCTCGAAGCTTGACCTCATCAGTGGAAGCTATGGCGCGATCGTACTGGATCCGCCGCGCGCGGGTCTCTCGAAAAAGGCGAGGCGCGGAGTCTCCTTCCTGGAGCCGCGCACAATCGTCTACGTCTCCTGCAACCCGGCAACCTTCGCGCGCGACGCCGCGGACTTCGCCGCGGCGGGATACGCGATGCGGGAGCTCACCTTCATCGACATGTTCCCCGGCACGCAGCACATAGAGCTCATCGCGCGCTTGGCGCGATAGTGAGGAAAGCAAAAAGTTCTTGCATTTGTCCTTCGAGGGGGATATCCTATCATCCCTCATATAAAACACAAGGTTGACCGCTCCATGCTGACAAAAACCCAGCTAGAAAAATACGCCGACGTCCTCATCTGGGGGATCGAGACCTCGCGCACGCAGCCCTATCGCCCCCACGACAACATACTCCTTCGCTACGACCACCAGGCGCTGCCGCTGGCGGAGATCATATTCCGGAAGCTCACGATGAAAAAGCGCCATGTCATACCCCGCGCGCTCAACACGCCCGTCATGGACAAGGATTTCTACATACACTCCGACAGGAAACTGCGTTCTCACGTGGGAAACTGGGAAATGCTGTTCTTCGAGGAGCTCCACGGCAACATCTTCCTCTCGGCGCCGTCGTCGCTCACGCACCTGAAGGACGTGGACCCGAAGCGGATGAACGAGGTCGCGCTGGCCCGCAAGCCGCTGCGGAAGATCATGGAGAAGCGCGAGGAGCGCGGCCTCTTCGGCTGGACGCTCTGCACCATTCCCACCACGGAGCTGGCGAAGAGGGCGAAGCTTTCCATGAAAGAATACACGGCGCAGATCGTGAAAGCCTGTTTCCTGAACGACGCCGACCCGGTGAAGCGCTGGAAGGGAATTTACCGCGACTCCAGGGAGATCAAGGGCTGGCTCGGCGCGCTCCGCATCAAAACGCTGCGACTGGAATCGGAGAGCTGCGACCTGGAAATCACCCTGGGAGAGCGCAGGCGCTTTTTGGGTACTTCGGGCCACAACATACCCTCGTTCGAAATCTTCACCTCGCCCGACTGGCGCGGCACCCGCGGCCGCTACTTCGCGAACCTCCCCTCGTACCGGAGCGGAAACTACGTGACGGGCGTCACGCTCGATTTCCGCGACGGCAGGGTGATAAAGGCGAGGGCGCACCAGGGCGGCGAGTTCCTCAACCGGATGATAGCCATGGACGGGGGCGCGGGACAGCTGGGCGAGTTCTCGCTGACCGACCGGCGCTTTTCACGCATCGACCGGTTCATGGCGGACACGCTCTTCGACGAGAACTTCGGCGGGAAGCACGGCAACAGCCACATCGCCATTGGCGCCTCGTACTCCGACACCTACGACGGCAACCCGGCGTCGCTCACCCCGGCAATGAAGAAGCGCCTGGGCTATAACGACTCGGCGCTCCACTGGGACCTGGTGAACACGGAGGAGAAGCGCGTCACCGCGACGCTCCGCGACGGAAAGAAACGCGTGATCTACGAGAAGGGGATGTTCCTGCTCTAGTACCCGCGCTTTCCCACCAGCGCCATCAGTCCCGAGGCTGCCGTGCGCGGGATGAGGCGTATCCCCAGCGACGCGAACCCCTTCGCCGGAGGGCGATAGGCAGTGTTGGTGACCATGCGTATTGCCCCCTTTTTGCACGACGCCACGCAGAGCCCGCACCCGATGCACTTTTCGACTGCATAGGCATGCTTCTTGTCCCGGAGCGCGTGCGCGAAGGTGTTGCACGCTTTCACGCACCTGCCGCAGTTGTTGCACAGGCCTTCATCCATGGCGGCGAGAATCGGCGGCGGCGCCACCAGCTTTTTGGCGCCATAGTGGTTGATGCTCTCCAGGAAGTGGCAGCAGCAATCGCAGCAGGTGCAGATGGCGTTGGGGTTCTCCGCGGTGATATTCGCAGTGAGGAACACCAGGTTCTTTTCACGTCGCCCGGCGACTATGTCGCGCATCTCCGCGCGATCCACACGGCGCGAGTTCCCGCTCTGGACGGAGCCCGCGGCGAAGCTCCCGAATATGAGGCAGCCGTCCTCGGGGGCGGAGCGGCGGCACTCTTTGTCTACAAAGAGCATCGACTGGCGGCACTGGCAGACGTTCGCCACTGCGAGGTCGTCGTGCGCCTCGATCATCTCCGCCACCGCGTCGCTCCCGGCAACGCGGCTGGCGCCGGGCACCTCCACGTTCACGGGAATGTTCTTCACCGCGGGGAGATTCACCTTGCTGTAGGCCTTCACGTAGCCGGTGGTGAACACCTCCGCCAGGAGCCGCGCGTACTCGCGGTGCCAGGGAGTGTCGGCGCCGCCTATCAGTATGTATTCGAACATGCCGGGGATGAGCGGCAGGAGAGAGAACCCGCCCTGGGTGCGCAGTATCACCTTGCGGTCGGCCATGGCGGTGAGCAGGGGAAGGATCTTTTCCCGGGACGACATTGCACGCAACGTTATCATGCGCAGTGACTGCGGGTAGTAGAACGGAAGCTTCCTGGCAACCTCCGCCTCCTCCGGGCTGAAAAGGTGCGCCACGAGGCGCACAAGTTTCTCGTTGAAGGGCGGCCCCAGAAGGCGCACGGAGCTCATCACCTTCGCGAGCTTCACCTGGGACTGATGCGCGCCGGGAAATTTTTTCATGGTATCATCCTTACGACTTGTAACTTTCCTGCTGTCATTCCCGCGCATGCGGGAATCTCATCTGCCTAATGCAGTTGATTCCGCCATTCCGCAGAGTCTACCCCGGTTGTTAATGCCGGGGCGTCAGCCGGAATGACACGCCAGTTAAGAAACAAGTCTATAAAATTATTATGCGGACAGCAGGCCCGCCTACCGCTTAAGCGCTTCCTTCACCGCCAGTCCCAGCCCCTCCAGGATATAGGGCTTCCTGAGATATCTCCCGGCCCCCAGGGCCTGGGCCTCGCGGACGCGCTCCGTCTCCGAATAGCCGCTGACGATGATTGCCTTCTGCCCGGGGCTCACCTCGATAATTTTACGGTAGGTGTCCAGTCCGTCCATCCCCGGCTGCATGATCATGTCGAGCACCACAAGGTCCGCCCGCGTATCCTTGAGGTATGCGACCGCTTCTTCACCGCTGGCTGCCGTTGCGACCCGGTAATTGAGCATGCCCAGCATCCGCGAGGCGAGCTCACGCTGTTCCCGGATATCGTCCACCACCAGGATGGTCTCCTCGTTTCCCGTGTATTCGGAAAGCGGAACGGCCGTTGGCAGCGGGGCGATATCGTCCCGCGATACGGGGAAATAGAGCATGAAAGAGGTGCCCTTCCCTTCCTCGCTGACGACGTCGATGTACCCGCCGTGGTCTTTCACCGCGCCCCAGACCACTGCGAGCCCCAGTCCGGTACCGCTCCTTCCCATGACCTTCTTCGTATAGAAGGGCTCGAAGATATGCCTGATATTCTCCGCGGAAATACCCCTGCCCGTGTCGGCCACGGTGAGCACCGCGTAGTCGCCCTCCCTCACGTGGTCATAGCCGCGGACCGGCTCCTCCAGTGTGCAGTTGGCCGTCGTGACGGTCACCGTTCCGCCTTCGGGCATCGCCTCCACTGCGTTGATCAGGAGGTTCATGGTGGTCTTGGTGATGTGCTGGGGAGATCCCTTGATGTTCAGCAGGTCGCCCGCGAGGGAGGTATCGATCCTGGTCCTCGGGTGGAGCGCAAGCAGGTTCTCGTACTCCGGCGTTTTCCTGAAATCGTTGACGACGCCGTTCAGGTTGAACACCATCTCCGCGTGGACGCCGCGCCGCGCCAGCGTAAGCATGTCCTGGACTATGGCCGCCGCGCGCTCGCCGCTTTTCATGATCTGCTCCACGTGCTCCCGCAGGCGGCCGTCGGCACGCACGTCGTACAGCAATAGCTCGGAATATCCCACCAGGACGCCCAGGACATTGTTCAGGTCATGGGCGATTCCGCCCGCGAGCGTCCCCAGCGCCTCCATTTTTTCCGCGCGCTGGAGGCGTTCCTGGAGTATCCCGCGCTCCTCCTCCGCCTGTTTCTGTTCCGTGATGTCCAGCTCTATCCCGTCCCACAGGATGCTGCCGTCGGGCTGCCGCCGGGGAGATGACGAGAAGCGCCTCCAGCGGACCTCCCCGTTCGGGAGGCGGAGCGGTGTGTCGAAATCGAACCGTGACATGGTCGAGATGGCGCGCGCCTCCCCCTCAGCGAACAGGGGCAGGAACTTCTCGTCTATTTGTTCATAGATGAGTCCGGGATTCCGCCAGACGTCCTCCAGCTTTCTGCCGTGTAATCGCTCCGCCGCGGGGCTCAGGTGGGTGAATACTCTTTTTTTTCCGTCGATACCGGTATTGATCTGGTAGACCATGCCGTGGGCGATATTATCGCTCAGCCCCCGCAATTTCTCCTCGCTCTCTTTAAGCGCGTCCACCGCCAGTTTCTTATCCGTGATATCCAGCTCTATGCCGTCCCACACCACGCACCCGTCGTTCTGCAGCCGCGGGGACGATATGAAACGCCGCCAGCGGACCTCGCCCCACGGAAGACTCACCGGTACGTCGATTTCGAGTTTCGACATTGTCCCGAAAGCTTTTACTTCCGCCTCGACTGCGTATTCAAAGAAGCTCGGATCTATCTGTTTGTAGATCAGCGATGAATCCCGTTTCAGGTCCTCCGCCTTCAGCCCATGGAGCCGCTCCACCGCGGGGCTCACGTATGTGAAAATGCGTGCCTTGCCGTCCCTGCCGCTGTTGATCTGGTAAACCATCCCGTCTGCGATGTTGTCATTCAGGCTGCGAAGCTGCTCCTCGCTGTCCCGCAGGGCGTCCTCCGCGCGCTTCTGCGCGTCTATGTCGCGGGTGATCCCCACGAAGCCGATTGCTTTCAGGCCCGCATCCCTCAGGAACGAAGTCCGTATCTCCACCCAGAACGGCGTGCCGTCCTTTTTCACCTGCTGGATCCGGAATATGGCGAAACGGTTCGGGTCCCCGGTGCCCGACTTCTCCATTTCGAGTTCCCTGGACAGTTCTGCGAACACCCATTCATTCGCCTCCGGAGTGCTCCACCTGTCGATCGGAAGGGCGATCGCCTCCTCTATGCTGTACCCGAACATGCCGGTCACCGAGGGCGTCATGAAAGTGAAGCGCATGTCCATGTCCATCGTCCATATCAGGTCGGTGACGTTGTCCGACAGCAGGCGGAAGCGCCTTTCGCTCGCTTCCAGCTCTTCGACCTTTTTCCTTAACTGCTCCGTGCGTTCGGCCACCAGGTCTTCAAGATGATCGCGGTGAGCGCGCAGTTCATCCTGGGCACGGGCGAGCCTGTCCGCTTCCACCAGGAGCTTGTCCTGTTCGTTTTTCATCGCATTACTGAACCGCTCGCGCACGGCTTCGTAGTTGTAGGTGAAGAGCGTAATGATGAACATCGCCAGGAGAAGTCTGGTTATGTACGCAGGCGGGTATGCGTACACGGGAAGATGGGCACCCGGGTTTATCAACACCGCCGCAGCGATGAGCGACATGAGCGCCGTCCAGAAGAGACCCTCGCGCCGCCCGAGCAGGAAAAAGAAATAGGACGGCGCGGTAAGGATCCAGATGCTCGAGTAACCCTCAACGGCGCCGGTTGAAAGCCAGAAGGCGAGGATCCCGGTCAGTATCGCCACCGAGAAGCGGAAGAGCGCACGTCCGGTATCGAGCCGGGAAAGGAGGATGATACACCCGATGAGCATACCCGCCATGAGGCAATTGACTATCCCGAAACTCCAGTCACCCCGGCGAAGGTGCATCAGGCCGAAAAAGATAAAGGGTACGATAAGGATCAGCGTATAAATGAAGAATATCCGTTTCCGGTCGCGGTCCTCGATGGTGCCTACGCCCGGCCTGACGACATTGTTCACCAGGCGGGTCGGCATGTTCAGCATATTCCGAAGCATATGGCGAAAATTATAGCATGCCAGGAACGGTTTGTCAAATTGAATATCGACAAAGGACATTTTACTTTGACGAAACAGGACATCATCCAAATTATTATTGACACTGGGTCCTGATTTTACAGATTAATGCCGGGTTTCACTACACCCGCGGGAGCGCACCATGGAAGACAACATAAAATTCATCGGCGAAAGCCTGTACCGGTTCCAGTCCGCCATCAACGAGGGCGGCATATCGCTGGAGGACTACATCCGCGAGAACTACGTGAACAAGTGGCTCTCCGACGAGCTCTTTCACGCCTCCGCCATCCGCACCACGTTCGTCAACTCCATCAACGGGTTCCTGGCTGACGAGAAGCTCCTGAACCTGGAGAAGGTGATGCTCAGCATCATCACCGACCCGCTGGCGCATGACATTGAGCGCACGCCGGCCATCCAGTACAAGGGCCACACCTACCTGACCACGCACAGCATGATCTACAGCAAGTTCATGGCCTGCGCCAACCCGAAACTGCGCGGCATCTACGTCGATTCGCCCAATATCCGGCTGGAGATGGAAAGCCCTACGAACGTCCAGCGTGGGCGCTACCTGGCAGACTTCTCGCAGATAGACATCGAGCTCCGGCGGAACCGGGACGTGGACCTCGAACGCTACCTGAACGACACCGCGGGCGTGGCGAAGCTGCTCCGCGAGGACATGGATATAATCAAAAACTTCCTGGAGAGGATGATAGTTACCGCCTGCGAGGCCATCAACGCGAAGAACGCCGGCGACCTGAAAAAGCTCGGCGTGGCCCTCGAAGTTCCGAAGGTTCCCTTCCCCACCTACACCAAGGACTACTGCAACGGGAAGTACGGCGCGAAGAACTACGAGGAGGCCGTGGGTGAGGAAACCGGCTCCCAGTTCTTCTGGATCACCGGGCTTCTCCGCGAGAACTACGACCTGGTCTACCCATACCTCACACAAGGCGGCGGCAAGGTCGATATGAAGAGCATCCCGTCCGAGAACATCTTCAACTACGACATCTGCGCCAAGAGCATCGACCTCCGCACCGGAAAGCAGACCCCGGCCAAGGAAATCCTCTCCGGCGCCATCCGCGAATGGCTGTTCGAGCCGATCATCGAGCGGATCATCGACAACAGGGTGCTTCCCGTGCGTCCCGTCATACGCAACGGCAATATCGACAACATAAACGAGCTCGGCGGCTACGGTCCTTTCCTTTATTTCGCGTCCATGAAGGACGCGAAGGGCCGGCCGCACTTCCCGGACACCATGGGCGGCGGCATAGGCGTGGAGAGAACGCTCTACGC
>JAGODF010000195.1 GCA_017998375.1 Spirochaetota bacterium | reverse complement strand
CTTCACGGATGAGTACGGCGGCCGCTTCTTCGAAAACACGATGGCGCCCATCGTAGAGAAGGACGGCGCAAGGAACTCCGTGGTGATGTATTCCCGCGACATCACGGAACGCGAGCTGGCAAAACGGGAGCTCCAGAGGTCATATGGGGAACTGGAGGCACGGGTGCGGGAACGGACCCGGGAACTCACCCTGGCCAATGAGCGGCTGAAGGAGCTCGACCGGCTGAAATCGAACTTCCTGGCGACCATGAGCCACGAGCTCCGCACGCCCATGAACTCGATCATCGGCTTCACCGGGATACTCCAGCAGGAGCTCACGGGGCCCCTGAACGACGAGCAGAAAAAACAGGTGGGCATAGTGTTCAACTCGGCGCGGCACCTGCTCACGCTCATCAACGACCTGCTGGACCTCTCGCGCATCGACGCGGGGAGGATCACCATCGAGGCGAAGCCGTTCGATTTCGCCGGCGTCATCAGGGAGGTCGCCGACATCCTCGCCCCCATGATCGACCCGCAGCGCATCGTGCTCACGACCGATGCCGCCGCTACGCGCCTGGAGATGACCGGTGACAGGAAGCGGTGCCTCCAGGTGCTCCTGAACCTGGCGAACAACGCGCTGAAGTTCACCCCCCGGGGCGAGGTGCGCATCTTCGCGCGGATCGGGAACGGCCGGCTCGTCGCCGGCGTGAGCGATACCGGCATCGGCATACGGGAGGAGCAGAAGGGCATGCTCTTCGAGGCGTTCCGCCAGCTCGACGACACGGCGCGGCGCGCCTACGAGGGCACCGGGCTGGGGCTCCACCTCTGCCGGAAGCTCCTGGACCTCATGGGCGGGGAGATACATTTCGAGAGCGAGTACGGCCGGGGGTCCACGTTCACCTTCAGCCTGCCCGTTCATCCCGGAAGCGGAACCGGAGGGGCCGCGTGATGAAAAAGAAAGTGCTCATAGTAGAGGACAACGAGAACAACCGGTACCTCGAAACAGTCCTGATGGAACATGCCGGCTTCACGGTGGTCCAGGCGGTGAACGGGCGGGAGGGTATCGCGGCGGCCCTCCGGGAAAAACCCGATATCATCCTGATGGACATACAGATGCCGGAAATGGACGGGTACGAGACCACCACGCAGATCCTCGCCGACGAGTCCCTCCGCGGCATACCGGTGGTGGGAGTGAGCTCCTACGCCCTCAGCGGCGACAGGGAGAAGGCCCTGGCGATGGGATTCGCCGGGTATATCGAGAAACCGATCAATCCAGACACATTCGCGGACGAGGTGCGCCGGCACCTTCGGCGCGGCGGAGACAGCGCATGAAGATACTGAACGTAGACGACAACCCCACCAATCTCTACATGCTCGAGGCGCTGCTGAAGAACCACGGCCACGAGGTGACGTCGGTCGCCAACGGAATCGACGCCCTGGCCGTCATGGAGCGCCTGCGCTTCGACCTGGTCATCACGGACATACTGATGCCGGGCATGGACGGTTTCCAGCTCTGCCGGGAGATCCGGGGAAGGGAGGACCTGCGCGCCATCCCCATCATCGTCTACACGGCCACCTACACGGAGGACCAGGACCGCGATTTCGCCATGAAGCTCGGCGCGTCGCGGTTCATACTGAAGCCGGAGGAGCCCGCAAGGTTCGTGGCGATAATAGACGAAGTGCTCAACGAACGGATCACGCCCCGGGAGCCGGAGATGATGGATCACGCGGCATATCTCCGGGAGTACAACAGCCGCCTCATCAGCAAGATCGACAGCAAGATGCTCCAGCTCCGGGACCTCCACCACAGGCTGCAGGATGTCATCGACGAGAAGAACAGCGCCGCGATAAAGAAAATCCACGCGGAGGCGGCCCTGCAGATTGCCGAGGACAAGTACCGGAACATTTTCGAACACGCGATCGAAGGCATCTTCCAGCTCTCCCCCGACGGCGTCTTCATCAGCATGAATCCCTCCTTCGCGGAGATGCTGGGCTACGGCGCCGTCGAGGACGCCCTCGCCGCCGCCATGGCGCCGGGCGCCCGGGGACGCGCCCTGGACGAAATGCGCGCCGTGATTCCGATGCTTTCATCCGGTGGCGCGCCGGGGACCCGGGAGCTGAAGCTCACGCTCCCCGACGGTTCCGAGCGGTGGATACTGCTTATCAGCCGCGCCGTCACGGACACGACGGGCACCCTGGCGGTGTACGAGGGTTCCACGGTGGACATCACCGGAATGAAGAAGGCGGAGGAGTCCTGCCTCGCGTCGGAAAGGAAATATCTCACCATCTTCGAGGAGGCCGCCGAGGGAATCCTGATAGCGGACCAGGAGACCAAAATTTTTCTCTACGCGAACCCGCGGATGTGCGCGATGCTCGGCTATTCCGCCGACGAGCTGAAGCGGCTGGGCGTGAACGACATCCATCCCGCCGATGCATTGCCCGGGATACTCGACACGTTCGAAAGGCAATCCAGGGGGGAAATCAGGCTGGCGCATTCCCTCCCCTGCCTCCGGAAGGACGGGTCCGTGTTCTACTGCGACATCAACACGTCGTCCATACAGATAGAGGGAAAGAACTGCAACGTGGGATTCTTCACGGACGTCACGGAGCACCGGAAGGCGCAGGAGGCCCTGCTCAAGAGCGAGAAGAGGTACCGGGAGATCCTCGAGGAGATCAACGACGGCTACTACGAGGTGGACCCGGAGGGCAGCTTCACGTCGTACAACAACGCCATGTGTTCAATACTCGGATACGAGCCAGGAACGCTGACGGGCGTGAACTACAAGTCCTTCATCGCCGGGGACACCGCCTTCAAGGTATTCCGCACCTTCAACCAGGTCTACACGACGGGCGCCCCCGCGAAAGCGTTCGACTGGACCGTCAACAGGCGGGACGGCACCCGGCGCGTCCTGGAAACCTCCGTGTCGCCCATGCGCGGCGCCGGGGGAACGATCACCGGATTCCACGGTATCGCCCGGGACGTGACGGGCCGACAGCGACTCCAGGAACAACTCATCCAGTCGCAGAAGATGGAGTCAGTGGGCCGTCTCGCAGGGGGCATCGCCCACGACTTCAACAACATGCTCGTCCCCATCATCGGTTACGCGGAGATGCTGCGCCAGCGCGACCTGGACGAGGAGGGAAAGAACTGCGTGGAGCAGATAATCTACTCCGCCATCCGGTCGAAGGACCTGGTACGGCAGCTCCTCTCCTTCGCGAAGAAGCAGCCCGGCGAGGTGAAGCCCCTCGACATCAACAGGGTGATAACGAACTTCGAAAAGATCCTGCGCCGCACACTGAAGGAAAACATCGGCATCACCATCCGCCTGGACCCCGCGGCGGGACTCATCCTCGCCGACGAGAGCCAGATGGAACAGATCATACTCAACCTCTGCGTGAACGCCCAGGACGCCATGCCCTCGGGGGGGACGCTCACCATAGACACGCGGATCCACGACGCGGGAACCGAGATGCCCCGTGATCCGGACGTCCCAGGTCAGGGGCGCTTCGTGGCACTCTCGATCCGCGATACCGGCACCGGCATGGACGAGGAGACGCTGAAGTCGGTGTTCGAGCCGTTCTTCACCACAAAGGAGCCGGGGCGCGGCACCGGCCTGGGGCTCGCGACGGTGTACGGCATCGTGCGGCAGCACGGGGGCGACATCTCGGTAACCAGCGCTCCCGGCGAGGGCTCCACGTTCAGGATACTGTTCCCGCAGCACGGGGAGGCAATTCCCGGCGCCCAGGCGGATCCCCCGGTCGACGAGGCGCCCGGCGGCACGGAAACGATCCTCATAGTGGAAGACGATACCATGATACGGAACCTCGTCATCCAGATGCTTGAGAGCATGGGCTACCGGACCTTCTCCGCGGAGAACGGGAAAGCGGCGCGCGCCATGATGAGAGAGCATGGGAACGAGGTGGACCCTGTCGTCACCGACGTGGTGCTGCCGGACGTCAACGGGCAGGACCTCCACGGGGAGCTATCACGCGTGAAACCCGGGCTCAAGGCGCTGTTCATGTCGGGCTACACGTCCGACGTGGTCGGGAGCCGGGAAGGCGCGGGAAGCGCGCCGTTCATACAGAAGCCGTTCACGCTGAACGACCTGGCCCGGAAGGTGCGGGAAGCGCTCTCGTGAAGGCGCTTCAATGATGGCGCACGGCCTCCTGGTGGATCCAGGGACCGCGCTTCAGCTTGTGCCGGAAGTTGGTGGTATCGTCCTCGATGATCTTCTGGAGATACGCTATGTGCCGGGCAATGGCCTCCATGTAGAGGTTCCGGTCCACGCCGTGGCGCGCGCGGAAATGGTCGCGCGCCAGTTCGTACACGGCCATGCAGGGCCCCTTGAGCCGCGCGAGCGTCACCTCGTAGAAGTCCACGGTCTTGCGGAGAATGTCGAACTCCGTGTTGAAGCCCGGTATCCCCGCCTCGCGGAACTCGTTGTAGAGGAAGATCAGCTTTTCCAGGTAGGCGCGGTCCGACATCTGGCCCAGGAGGTCGGCGGTCCCCAGCATGCAGCCGGCCAGCCTTTCGTCGGCGGAGGCGAAGTCGATGGTGTCCAGGTCGACGGAGAGGCCCGTGCAGCGGATGAGCCGCTCCACGACGGGGAGGTCGGCGCCGCCGATCCCCAGCACCCCGGCGTTGTGACCCATGAACGCGACGCTCCGCTCCACGTGGTTCGAGGTGTACTTCGCTCCCGTGCCCTCCGTGTCCCACTCCTCCTGGATGTAGCCGCTGTCGTGGAGAAGCGCCGCGTTGAGAAGGTTGATCACCAGCCGCTGGTCGAGAGGCGCTCCCTCGAGGTTCCGCCCGTCAACCAGGCGCGCCGACGCGAGGAGCGCGTCCATCGTGTGCCCGAAGTCGTGGTACTCGGTGTTGCAGGCGCGGTAGCCGCGGTAACGTCCCAGAAACACCTTGCGCACCAGGCTGAAATTTTTCTTAACCGGCGCGAAGCCCCTGGCCGGATAATGATGGCAGTATATTTTCTTTACTTCGTCGAGCACGCGCTCAGGGCGGTTCTTGTCCACGAGCATGGCAAGCTGCACGTCTTTCGTTTCCCTCATCATTTCCTCCCCCCGGGGGCCGGTGAAGCCCTTTTTGTATGTAGAACCGCGATCCTGGAATCGCGGTCTTTTCCCTTCCCGGCTGAATACGCTTTACTTAATAATACAGAATTCGGCGGCACAAGGCGCAAAAAAAAATTACCCGCGCAAATTATACCGCGTGCCGATCACGATTTTCGTGAGACGGAGGGTGATATCGGCCGCCCCTGCGCAATCACAGCTCCGAACCGCCCGTTTTCCCCACCCGATGGCCCCGCGCGGCGAAATACAGTATGTACACGTAGCAGGGCACCAGTATCCAGTATGCCTGCCGGTTGCCGATGATGTCCGCCAGGTAGCCGTAGACCAGCGGCAGCAGGGCGCCCCCTAGAATCGCCATGATGAGGAACGCAGAGGCGAGCTTCGTGTGGCGCCCCAGCCCGTCGATGGCCAGCGGCCAGATGGCGGGCCACATGATTGCGTTGGCGAATCCCAGGAGCGCGATGAAGAGCACCGAGGTGAAGCCCCCGGTGAACAGCGCGACGAGGGCAAAGGCTATTCCGAGCATGGAAAAATATTTCAGCGCCCGGGACTGGCTGATGAACCGCGGTATGCTGACGATGCCCACGACGTAGCCCACCACCATCGCCGCCAGGGTGATGGAGGAGAAGAACTTCGCGCGCGACAGCTCGAAGCCGAGCGACGTGCCGTACAGTATCAGCGTGTCGACGGCGACCACCTCGGCGCCCACGTAGAGGAAGAGCGCGAGGACGCCCAGGAAGAGGTACGGGTACTGGAAGATGGACGTCTTCTGCGCGCCGCCCGCGGCGGTATCGTCCTCCCCGCCCACCTCCGGGAGCGGCGAGAAGCGCACGGCGAGCGCGAGACCCACCAGCACCAGCGCCATGACCCCGTACGGCGCTATCACCCTCGACGCGAGCGCGGCGAGCTCCGCGTCCTTCGCCGCGGCATCCAGTGTCGCCAGCCGCGCGGTGAGCCCGTCGATGCCGTGAAGCACGATGAAGCCGAGCACGAGCGGGCTCAAGATTCCCGCTATCTTGTTGCAGATGCCCATGATGCTGATGCGCCGGGCCGCGCTCTCTATGGGCCCCACGATGGTCACGTAGGGATTGGACGCCGTCTGGAGGATGGAGAGCCCTGTTCCCTGGATGAAGAGCCCCGCGAGGAAGAGGTTGAAGGTGCGCGTCATCGCCGAGGGGATGAAGACCAGCGCGCCCGCCGCCATCACGAGGAGTCCCAGCGACATTCCGTTCTTGAAGCCGACCTTTTTCAGTATCCACGACGACGGGAGGGCCATGAAAAAATAGGAGAGGTAGAACGCGAAGGCCACCAGGTTCGCCTGCAGGTTGCTCGTGAGCCCGCACGAAATCTTGAGATACGGGATCAGCGTCGCGTTGAGCCACGTCACGAAGCCGAAGATGAAGAAGAGCGCGCCGATGATGGCGACGGAGGTCGCGTTGCCCCCGCGGGTCGAGGTATCTGTCATTGCCGTATGCCTTTCGTCAGATTTTCGCGGCTGTTGCACTGCCTGCCATCCCGGCCGCGGAAACGCCGGGCGCGGCAATGATGCCGGAACATGCGCCTGTTCCGCACGCGGCAAATCATCCGCCAAACGGGGAATTTTTACAATAACAATTCGCGGGGCAGGGAAAAACGATACCGGCCGGCGGCAATTTTACACGCGGGTAACATATGTTGGGCCTCCCGTGATAATTTTATTTGATTTATTGCCGCACGTGGGTATAGTGTCTTTATTCTCGCAGGAGTACCCGGGCAAGCCGGTTGTGCCCGCGTTACCCGCGTCACCACACCTTGTAGCGACAGGAACCGAACGTGATAAACAACGCCAAGAATCCCGGATTTTACGATATTTCAAGGCCGCGTGAAGAATGCGGCGTCTTCGGCATATATGGAAGTGAACACTCTGCCAACCTGACGTACCTGGGGCTCTACGCCCTGCAGCACCGGGGGCAGGAATCGGCGGGCATCGTGTCCTCGGACGGGAACCACATCTACCGCTACGCGGGGATGGGCCGGGTGGTGGACGTGTTCAAGGAGCGGCACATGGAGAATCTCCAGGGCCACATGTCGATAGGCCACAACCGCTATTCCACCACCGGCTCCTCGTTCCTGCGCAACGCCCAGCCGCTCCGCGCCGACTCGACGCTGGGCCCCATAGTGCTGGCGCACAACGGCAACCTGGTGAACGCCGGCCAGCTCCGCCATACGCTGGGCCGCGAGGGCGCCATCTTCCAGACCTCCATCGACTCGGAGGTGATCGTCCACCTGATGGCGCGCTCCGGGATAAGCGACTTCCTGGAGTCGATGGTCGTCGCGCTGAAGCAGATCCGCGGCGCCTACTCGCTCCTCATCATGAACCGGAACACCATCTACGCCATCCGCGATCCCCGGGGCTTCCGGCCGCTGGTGCTCGGGAAGCTGGGCGACGCGACGGTCGTCGCCTCGGAGACCTGCGCCTTCGACATCATCGACGCGGAGTACGTGCGCGAGGTGAAGCCCGGCGAAATCGTGGAGATAGGCCCAGGCGGCGTGAAGTCGTACTTCCCCTTCGGGAAGCAGGAGGAATCGCTCTGCATCTTCGAGTACATCTACTTCTCCCGCCCCGACAGCCTGATCTTCGGGAAATCGGTGCACGAGATGCGCATCAACCTGGGGCGTATGCTCGCGCGCGAGGCGCCCGTGGACGCCGACATCGTGGTGCCCATCCCGGACTCGTCGAAGAGCGCGGCGCTGGGTTACTCCCGGGAGTCGGGGATCCCCTACGAGATCGGGATGATCCGCAGCCACTACATCGGACGCACCTTCATCGAGCCGACCCAGAAGATCCGCGACTTCGGCGCCAAGATCAAGTATAACGTGGTGGAGACCGCGGTCAGCGGCAAACGCATCATCCTCGTGGACGACTCCATCA
>JAGODF010000194.1 GCA_017998375.1 Spirochaetota bacterium | reverse complement strand
GCCTAAATTGTATTGACAACGCTGCTCACCCT
This sequence comes from Spirochaetota bacterium, assembly GCA_017998375.1. Classification (GTDB taxonomy): domain Bacteria; phylum Spirochaetota; class UBA4802; order UBA4802; family JAGODF01; genus JAGODF01. The sequence continues at coordinate 7,994 of JAGODF010000194.1, read as the reverse complement.
CCTGTTAATTTATCACATGGTTCCGCAGAGAAACAGGTCCGAGAACCCCGGGGGCGGGCGCAGGGAGCGCTGGGTGATACTGCTCCACGGCGTGATGCGCAGCCCCGCGTCCATGGCGAAGATTGAGAACGCGCTCCGGGAGAAGGGATTCTCCACGCTCAATTTCGCCTATTCCAGCCGCCGCGAGCCAATCAAGACCGTGACCAAGCGGCTCCACCGCGAGCTGGCGAAGATAGCGGAGCGCGACGTGGAGTCGGTCAGCTTCGTGACGCACAGCTTCGGCACCATCGTGGCGCGCCACTACCTCGCGCACCACAGCGTGAAAAAGATCGGCAGGTTCGTGATGATCGCGCCGCCGAACAAGGGCTCCGAGTGGGCGCGCATCCTGGGCCGGCTCTCCCTCTACCACTGGGCGATGGGCGTCGCCGGGCAGAAGGTGCAGGACGTGGAAAAGTCGATCCCCAAGATCATGGCGCCTCCTCCCTGCGAGTTCGGCGTCATCGCCGGGGGCACGGGCACGCGGATAGGCATCAACCCGATGCTGCGCGGCGACGACGACGGCACGGTGACCGTGGACGAGACGAAGCTCGAGGGCATGAAGGACTTCGTGCAGGTGCGCGGCCAGCACTCGCTGCTGCTGGGGCAGAAGAAGGTCATCGACAACGTGCTGTCCTTCCTGGAGGAGGGGAAGTTCCTGCACTGAACGGCGCGGGAGCGGGGCGATATGGACCTGTACCGGGAACTGACCAGCATCATAGACTGCCTGAACGCGCGCGGCATCGAGTACGCGGTGTGCGGCGGTCTCGCGGTGGCGTTCCACGGCTACCCGAGGTTCACAGGCGACATCGACATCATGCTCATGCCGGCCGACCTCCCGCGCGCGAAAGAGGCGCTGCGCTCGATCGATTATTCGATCGCAGCCGGCCCGTTTCCTTTGATTCGGGAACACCGCGGGCGCGCGAGGTGCACAGGATATCCAGGATCGAGGGGGGCGAGGTGTTCGCCCTCGATATCCTTATCGTAAACACGATGCTTGAAGAAGCCTGGAAAGGCAGGGAGATGTTCGATCTCGACGGCAGGACGATCCGCGTCGTGTCGCGCGCGGGCCTCGCGCAGATGAAAAGGCTTGCGGGCAGGGACCAGGACCTGCTCGACATAAAGAAGCTCGGGGAGGCGGACGATGGGGGACGATAAAAAAACCCGCGGTGTCGACATGTCCCCCGCTGCCATAGAAAAAAGGCTCCGCGAAGTGTCGGAGCTGTACCGGTTGTATCAAAAGATAAAGACCGCGCGGAAGACCGGCCCCGTGGTGAACGCGCCGGAGAAACGTGAATCCTGACGAAAGAGGTACGCATGAAACCGAAATCGATTGTCGCCGCCGCCGCACTCATCTCTCTCTTCCTCCTGGGAGACTGCTCCTACTTCCAGAACAAGTTCGCGCGCTCCGTTTCCGCGACGAAGGGCACCGTGACGGTGAGCGGCATACAGAGCCGCGTGACAATCCGGCGTGACACGATGGGCGTCCCCGTGGTGGAGGCCGACAACGAGGACGACCTCTTTTTCGGCGCCGGCTACGCGAGCGCGGCGGACCGGCTCTGGCAGATGTACGCGATGACGATGATCATGCAGGGGCGCCTCGCGGAGGTCGCGGGCGACGAGGTCCTCACCATCGACGTTTTCATGCGGACCATCGGCGCCCGGGAGCGGATGCGCGCGGAGATGGCGCGGATGGACCGGAAGCAGATCGCCATCCTTGAAAGCTACGCGAAGGGCGTGAACGCGTACCTGACGAAGAACCCGGACCTTCCCGCGGAGTTCGTGCTCACCGGGTATCGGCCCGAGCCCTGGAAGCCCGAGGACACGCTCTATGTCTTCGCGATGCTGAACATGGACGTGTCGGCGAATTTCATCGAGGAGCTCGACTACCTCATCATGGCGAGCCGCCTGGGATACGAGCGCGCCGCGATGCTCCTGCCGGTGTATCCCGACGAGGAGCTTCCGCTGGAGGACGCGAAAGCGCTGGCCGGAATCCCGCACGCGGAACTCCTGAAAAAGAGAGTCGCCGCGTCGCTCCTGGACCTCCGCCGCGGGATGAAGGGAGTGGCGCCCATGGGCTTCCCCGCGTCCAACAACTGGGCGCTCGCCGGAAGCCGCACGAAGAGCGGCAGGTCGATAATCTGCAACGACACCCACCTGGCGCTGATGATCCCCAACGCCTGGATGATGATACACCTGAAGTGCCCCACCTACGACGCCGCCGGCGTCACGGTGCCGGGCGTTCCCGTGGTGTCGCTCGGCTTCAACGGAAAAATCGCCTGGGGCGCGACGATGGTGATGGCGGACAGCCAGGACGTGTTCATCGAGAAGCTCAGGAAATCGAACGGAAAGACGCAGTACCTGTTCAAGGGCGAGTGGCTCCCGGTGACGGAGCGGAAAGAGGTTTTCAAAATCAAGGGTGAGGATCCCGTGACGCTGACTATTGAGGAAACCCGGCACGGGCCGCTCTTCAACCGGGGACTGGAGAAGATGCCGTTCCCGCCAGAGCTTCCCGTCCAGCCGCTGCCGTTGTCGACGGAGTACGGCATCGCGATCTCGAGCGCGATGGAGGGAGGCGCCAACACGCTGGCCGGCTTCTACGGCCTGGGGAAGGCGTCGACCATGGCGGAGGCGCGCGCCTGCGTATCGCTCATCGAAAGCATCTATCTCAACCTGGTGTACGGCGACCGCGCGAACATCGCGTGGCAGGTAACCGGAACGTTCCCCGTGCGGAAGAAGGGAAGGGGGCTCCTTCCGTCACCGGGATGGTCCGGCGAGTACGGCTGGACCGGCTTCGCGAAGACGTCCGCCAATCCCTACCGCCTCAATCCTCCCGAGGGCTTCCTGGGCACCGCGAACAACAGGACCGTGCCGAAGAACCACCCGCTCCGCATGACCTCGAGCTGGTACCATCCCGACCGCGCGGAACGGATCGCGCAGCTCCTCGGCAGCATGAAGAATGCGACGATGGACGATATGATACAGATGCAGCATGACGCGTACTCGCCGATGGCCATGAAGACGCGCGACCTCCTTGACGGCGAAGGGATGAGGAGGGGGTTGATATCAGCCGCTTCCGCGATGCCCGCGGCGAAGAAAGCCCTGCTCGAACGCGCGCTCGACATGCTTTCACCGGCGAAGTTCGACGCGGTGATGGATAAGGATTCCGCGGCGGCGGCGCTGATGGGCTCCTTCTGGCACGCCTTCACCCGGGAGGCTTTCCTCGACGAGCTTGGCCCCGAAAACGGCGTCGCCTGGGAGGCGTTCATGGACGCGAACATGATGTCGTATCCCGCGCCGGAGGACCACCTGCTGGTGCGGAGGGACTCGCCGTTCTTCGACGATATCACCACGCCCGCGAAGGAGGGGCACGCCGACATCGTGGCGCGCTCGCTCGTGAAGGCGATGGAGACCTGCGCGGACAAAATGGGCTCCGACCAGAAGAACTGGAAGTGGGGGACGATACACACCTACCACTGGAAACACGACTTCACGAAGAAGACGCGCTTCTTCCACGACTACTTCAACCGCGGGCCCCACCCGGCGAGCGGCGACGTCCACTCGCTGAACGTCACCACCTACGTCTGGGGACAGGATTTCGACACCTGGTGCATACCCGCAATGCGCATGGTGGTGGACTTCGGCCGCGACGAGCCGGCGGCGCTGGTCTCCGTCCCCGGGCAGTCGGGCAACGCGTCCACGCCGCACTATGCTGACATGATCCCGTATTTCCTCGATGGAAGGAACCATCCGCTGCCGTTCCGCGAAGAGAACATCGCGAAGCAGTACCGCGAGATGCTGGTGCTGGAGCCTGGGAAATGATAAACGGCAAAGGCAACCACGGAGGCGCAGAGGCACAGAGGGTAACGGCTTTGGTTCACGCGGAGACGCGGAGCCGCGGAGGCATGGAGTGAGTATTGAACCGGGTCCCCCTCCCTTGAGGGGAGGGGACAGGGGAGGGTGAAGGTTTACAACCATGGCATTTTTTTCAAAGAAATCCAATACCTCGAAAATCGCGAAGGAATATATCGCCGCCCCCGTTAAATACCTCAACGGCGGAGATGATGAGTTCGTCGCCGTCGTACCGGGAAAAGAACCGTATCCGTCCCTCCATCCGTATTCGGCCGATATACTTCGCCAGTGCACGACGTTCCGGACGATTGAATCGCACGCGGAGACAATCTGCCGCGTGTCGAATTACGACAGGACGCAGTATCACGCGCTGGTGGACAATCTGAAAGGCCTCGCGGAAGAGGGGCTGCTCGTCGCAAAGAATGAACTCCCCGCCCGGCGCGCCTCTGAACAGGAGAGCGAAACGACGGTGAAGATCGACGGCGTGGTGATGTATACCCGCGACAGGCTCGAATCGGCGGAGAAGGGGCTTCGGAGTTTCATGGAGAACTGCCGTGAGCACGGCAGGTGTCCCGCCTTCAGCCTGTTCGACAACTCGCGCGACCCGGCCGTCCGCCGGGAATACGGGGAGATGCTTCTATCATTAAAAAACGAATACGGTCTGCAGATCAATTACTGCGGTTTTGACGAAAAAAACGAGTTGGCGGCTAATCTCGTCAAAGACGGATTCGATGAAGAAACAATCCGTTTCGCTTTCCACGGCATACAGGAAGAAGCGCAGAACATGAACCCCGCGTTGCTGTATACCGCCGGCTCGGCCTTCCTTTCCACCGACGACGATACATATTGCACAATGGCACAGTCCCCCGGATTGTCCGATACAATCAGGTTCACCTCCCGTGACCCCGCGGAATTCGTCCTGTACAAGGACCGCGAGTCGCTGGAGCGCGATATTTCCGTGTTCAAAGAGGATGTGCTCGCACTTCATGAAAGATTCCTGAGCCGTGGGATATCCAGTCATGCAGCGGATGGCGCGTATGATACGATATCTCCGAGGATGCGGTCCGACATTCTCGCGGGAAGGGGAAAAATAGTAATCACATCTTCAGGGGTAATGGGTGACCCGGGGATGGGATCAACCGCATACTACCTGTTGAGGTCCGGTGATACGCTGCGGCGATTGATGGAATCGGGCCCCGGTTACAGGGAAATATCGTTCTCCAGGAATGTCATGCGATGTTCCTCCTCTCCCGTGATTACCGACGCGAACCTCCTGCTTGGCCTCCATCACGCCGTCGACAACAGGTCGATTCTTCCGCCGGCGCTTCCGTGCCTGAGGAACCACGACGGATTATTCATTACAATGCTCTTCGGGCTTGTCAATGGCTCCTATATGGCGCACCTGCCGTGGATGATAGCGCACCGGCCACCGTTGGAGCGGCGCTCCTCTCTTGAGGAAAATATTGCATCGGTCTCGACTTTCAGGGCCGCCGATATCATGACCTGTGTCCTTAAAAACTATTGGGCGTCACATCCCGTAACGGAAATAAGGGCGGGCCTCGGTGCCATAGGCTCGCACCTTTCCGCCGTCGGATCTCTGGATGTGGATGATTTCGGTGGATTCCTGCGGCCGGTGCTGGCTGAGGAACTGGGCGAGCGGATTGCGCTGCTTGAGAACATGCTGAACATCGCTCCCGACATGCCGTTGGATATGGCGGCTGATATCGACTCGTACCTTCGCGGGATGTCGAAAAACATCAGGAATAACAGCATCATTGTTCCGGCCGACCTCCTGAACGGGAGAAGCGAGGATGAATCCGTGGCGGCCCTGAAAGATTTAATAAAAAGGTTCGGCGACCTGATCCAGGCGTGGCCGGAAATCATCGGCGCGGTGAATAATCTGAAAAAGAACGGGAAGGCGGGAATTAAGATGATGTGAGAGCGCCGTACTATCGCTGCTCAATCCCCTCCGCTCCATTCAGGTCCGCGCCAGTTTGCCGTGAGCGGCAGCGTGTGCTGGGTCCAGTTGATGCCGTCGGGCGAGGTGAGAGCTATATTGGTTCCGGCGGCGATTGTGCAGAAGACGGTCCCGTTCCAGGCGATTCCATGCCACTGGGCGGAAACAGGGAGGGTTCGTTGCGTCCAGTTTACGCCGTCTGGCGAAGTGGCCGCAATATTCGAATCAGAAATCACGCAGAAGACTGTGCCGTTCCAGGCCGCGTAGCGCCAGGTCGGTGTCGCGGGAAGGGTGCCGGTTGTCCAGGTGACACCGTCGGCGGATGTGAAGGCCTTGGTGTCACCCATGGGCACCGTGAGGAACACGCAGCCGTTCCATGTGATCGAACGTGCCTGGTTCGATGGGTAGGCGGCCTGTTGCGTCCAGGTAATGCCGTCCGGTGAGGTGAGCGCCGGCAGATTTATCCCTACAGCGCAGAACACAGTGCCGTTCCAGCCCACCCCCCGCCAGTCCCCCGTTATAGGCAGTGTGTGCTCGGTCCAGGTTGCGCCGTCAGGCGAGGTGGCGCACACGTTTGTTCCGGTTGCCCCGAGCGCACAGAACACTGAACCGTTCCATGAGATGCTCCACCAGTTGCGTGAAGATGACATGGAGTGCTGCGTCCAGGTGATGCCGTCCGGGGAGGTTAGGCATATGTTTGAAGGATCGCCCGCGAGCACACAGAACAACCTGCCATTCCACAGGAGCGTGCTCCAGTTTGCCGTAACCGGCAGGGTATGCTGGGTCCAGTTTATGCCGTCCGGGGAAAGTATCGCGACATTCGATCCGTTGGCCATGGCGCAAAAGACCCGGTTGTGGTCGATTTTCACGGTCACCGTGTAGTTCCTCACCGAAGAATCTTCTGCGATCACAGTATAAATAACCTCATCGGAAAAATTGTTACGAGTCTCACCGCTCACCTGGATGGTTCCCGATGTTCCGCCTACCCTGACGGTTTTACCGGTGGATGTGAACGCGGCGACGAGGTCATCCACCTCGGTCCCGAAGGGCACGGTCACGGCGACGGCCGTACCGTCGATGTCCGCGTTTTTATCGGAGGGGAGTCCCGTGTTCAGCGCGGAGGTAAATGAGAAAGCGGTGAGATCATTGGTCCCTGAAATTCCGGGATTTTTACTGCCGTCTGACTTACAGGAAGTATTCGTGCAACACAGGAACAATGCCGTCAGCATCGAAACTATTCGAGCACGAAACAGCGGACCACAAGCGGTTCGGAGGAAACGTTTTTTATCCATGCTTTTGTTTTCCGGATTTTATTTGTAATATCGCAATTCGGGATATGATAAATGTCAAATATAAAACGACTCCTGAACCGCCCAATGACATGTGGCTGGCAAACATTACACCGTTTGAGGAACGAAAGCGGGAGAATGCCCACTATCTCAAACATGTGCATCTCCAGTCAAATCACTCCAGAAAAAGTGAAAGGCGATCTGCCGTCGTTGCAGCACCCGAAAGGTGGGACTGCATTGAAGCGCCGGATGGGGTGGTTCCCGCTGAGTCTCGTGGGATGATGTTAATAGCTTGACAAGTGTCCTTTTGATAAATATTATAACAACACCTGTTTTGAGGATACTTCACGGGTGAGGTTGAATATCATGAAAAAAAGATCGATTATCATACTGCTCATCATGCTGATGCTGGCATCCGTTTTCACTCTCAGCTGTTCCCGTGACGACACGGCCATTGTGCGGATTCAGTTGAAGAACGTACCGCAGTCTACGGCGCACACTGCGAACTCGATCTTCGAGAGGGTGTTCCGGTGGTTCGTGACGGAAGCGTGGGCCATGTCGTCATGGGTAACTATTCCTGAGTCGTTGAAGGTTATAATTACCGCACCTGATTTAGAGGATATTTCTTTTGAAATCCCGCCATCGGAAACAAGTTTAACCCTTGAGTTGCCATCTGGATCCGCGAGGAAAATAGCGGTTTACGGATACACGACAGTCAGTTCATTCGGCAAGAACTGGGGTGGGTATGCTGAACTGAATCTGAATCCCGGTGCTGAAGTTGATGTTCAGATTGACATGCTTCCGATAATGAAAATCGATAGTATTAATTCAAGTCAAGTATCCAATTATTTGCAAATACA
>JAGODF010000193.1 GCA_017998375.1 Spirochaetota bacterium | reverse complement strand
AGGTGAAACAATGATTCACAACAGTCTCATCATGCGCACTATTGCTTCTTTAGGTGGGAAGATGAAACTTATGGATATCAGGCCAGGGGACGAGGAAGCGGAAAGGTTCGTGATGCAGTCACTGCTTGATGAGGATCATTCAGCGCGCGATGATGTGACACCCATGAATGATCACTATCCCGGCTCCGGAATGAATGATCGCGCCTTGTCGGGTACCAGAGAGCGCTGCGGGAAGGTGATACCATTTTATTATCTGGGATACCGCATCTTCCGGGATGATCCGTTCACCGAGAAGGATGACCCGGGAATGGTCAGTTCGAGTTTTGCCATTATAATGAAGCCGGGCCCGCTTTGAGCGGCAATGGAAGGCTGTCGAGTGACATATAGAGAAAAGGGAGAATGAATGATATGGAACAGCATGTCATGTACATCGGCGACTACGAGATACTGACCCTCGGCAAGGCCCTCAAGGAGGCCGCCCGGGAAACGGAAACCACGCTCAAGGCGGATTCAGACGGGACGGGCACCTTTATCACGGGGCGCATCCTCGTGCCCTCCAGCATGCGGCTCTCGGCGCGCTTTTCCGACGGCACGGAAGCGGGCCTGGCGGTCGAGGAGTCCTCCGACCGCGAGTTCAAATTCTACGACAAGAAATACCGCCTCACCTTTTCCAATGGCAATACCACCAACGGCCACGTGCCGAAACTCGCGCGAGCCATCAAGTCGGCCCTGGCGAGGACCATACCCAACGAGTTCCTCTCGCTGGAGCACCTTTTCAATTTCCTTGAAAGTCCCTCGGAGATGAAGATTACTTCGCTCAACGACACGCTCCTCCTGCCTGGTGACCGTGCGCTGAAAATGCTCTTCAACGGCTGGAAGGTTCTCGGCGTGGTGGAATCGAAATCCGACATCTCCCGCCTTTCCGAGAAACTCAGGCTGGAGGTGCGGGAGGAGGAATACCGTTACGTGGACATCAACCGCTTCACCGTGTACCGGAAAGAAGAAATTGTCGTGGCGGCGGGCATGTGCAAGGTCACGGCCCAAATGTCAAACATTGTCCGTTACATTCCCACCGTCTTCGCCCGGAAGACCGATTCCGCGGTCATCGAAAAGCTTTTCGGGAAGCATTACGAGGAGCTCCTCCTGGAAAACCAGGACCTGAAGGGCGGTAAATTCACCGGCGATTACAAGATCATCAAGCTCGCCGCGAAGCTCACCATGGACGACATCGTCCTCGAGGAAGGGGTGCGCGACAAGATCATGAACGAGATTTTCAATTTCTTCTCGTACAAGCCGATGTACAAAAAGGCCGGCCTGCCCTTCAAGCGCGGCGTGGCGCTCTACGGCCCTCCCGGCACCGGCAAGACCATGATCGCGAAGATCATCGCCAGCGTTATGAAGGAGACCGTCATCTGGGTGAAGGCGGGCGATCTCGGCTCCACGGAGGACATCAACCGCATCTTCCGCCTCGCCCGCATGGGGGCCCCTTCAGTGGTGATCCTGGAGGACGTGGATTTCTACACGGAAGACCGCGCCTCCACGAGCGCGAACAAGCCCGGCATCGCCACGCTCATGGCGAACCTGGACGGCCTCGAAGAGAACGAGGGCATTCTCGTCATCGTCACCACCAACCGCCTGGAATGCGTGGAGAAGGCGATCATCGACCGCCCCGGGCGCATCGATTCGCGCGTCTTCATGGGAGAGCTCGGCAGGGCATCCATCGCCCTGCTTCTCGAAAAGAAACTCAGCTCGTTCGATCGCGATTTCACCACGTTCCTCGACGTCATCCCGGAACACACGGTGATGACCGGTTCGGCCGTCGTTGAGCTCTCATCGGCGATATTGCGGAACGCGCTTAAAAACGCTTCCGGTCCCGACAGCGACATCGTGATCACCCGGGACATGGTCAAAGCGGCCATCAGGGATATGCAGAGAAGGGAGAACCGCGTCGCGGGTTTTGCCGCCGCGTCAAAATGATTCCCTGTGAATGGGAGACTTATCATGAAAAACATCAATCCCAGGCGCATACCAGAAGACATTTCCAAAGTATATTATGAAAATCACTATGGATACATTTATGCCAAGGCGGAGCTTTACCTCAAAATTGGAAAAGACAGGTACCGCAAGGGCGATGCCATGGGATTCCCTAAGACAGAGTGGGAACAGGAATTCGGCAGCGAAATCTATGACATTCTCGAAAAAGGCTGTAAGCAGATCCTTGAATATAAAGGATTAACTCCCGAAATCCCCCTTGAAGGTCTTGGCATTTCCGGTTTCAACATGTTATTGTCGCTGTTTCATTTCAAACTGCTCAGGCAATCCCTCATATCCAATACAGAGGAGTGTTTCCTTGATATGATGGAAATGGAACACATGGTAACAGGGCAGAAAATGACCCTGTATAACAGGATATAGCTTCAGGGAATTCCCCGCAGCAGTCATCCGGATCGCATTTCTTTCCGGAAAAATCCGCCGCTGCCGTGTCTACAATATACGGGTGGAGAACTTCATACTCCGCCCGTTCAATCACGTGGAGGCAGCGCCATGTTTCACAGGGACGTCCTCGAGCTAAAGAAAATCAACCATCCCGCGCTTGACGGCAAACCTATCGACCTCGTGATGGATTACTATAACAAGGTGGCCTGGAAGTATACCCTTGCCCATCACATTGAAAATGAAACCGGCATTCAGCAGAGGTTCAGCAGAACGCAGGGCATCAACACTGCCAGGTTTGCAATCGGGTATATCATCGGAACCATTTTCATATACACGGCGGCTTTCAAGCTCTATATTTACGTTCTAAAACTCCTGTTCAGGTAGGAGGTACGCCATGTCAATCGCGTTCATCATCGGCGTTGCTGCGTTTCTCGTGCTTTCGGGGTACGGCTCCTGGGAGTGGTACATGTTCAAGCGAAAATGCCTCAGGAAATACTACATGTGGTACACCGCGCGGCGGGCGGAAAAATATAAAAAGGAATACGAAAAGCACCCCACGGAAGAGAACCTGCGGCTCTACGCGCGGGCATATCTTCACTGGGAGATATCGGGCATCAACAACTATCTCGATGAGATGGAGAGTACCGTGGGGATACGCGTGTGCCCGAAGTGTCAATTGCCCACGCGTAACGACCTGTGTGCTTGCGAATACTGCGGTCACAGGAACTTGGAAATGATGGAGGCGAAGGACATAACCGCCATGGAGAGGATTTCGAAGATTTTCAGGGGAAGCAGGCTGTACAAGCCGGAGGGAAACCTGTTGCCCGGGGCAAAACGACGGCGCCGGTCCTGTCGTTGAAATCCCGGTCATTTTCACCCCGGTACGATTACAATAGTGTCGCGCACGCTCACAACCGGAACTCAGAAAAAGACCGGGCCCGGGACGAGGCCCGGGCCCGCACTTCCCGTTACGCTCCCGCCACGGCATCCGCGGCGACCGACGCCGAGACGGTGGTCGCGCCGGCGTAGTCCGCGTCGGAGAGGACACCGTAGAGGAAATACGGCTTCCCGGCCTCGAGCCCGTCAACGGTGACCGGGGACGACGCGCCGGCTCCCAGGTCAAAGCGGCGCAGCGGCGCGTACTCCGCAGCGGGATCGCCGTCCTGCGCGAAGACCGTCAGGTGCTTCCCCTCCGAGCCCTCGGGCATGGTAAAGTTCAGCGACACCTGCCCCGGGGAGCCGCCCGTCTGCGCGGTGAAGCCGGCGAGCGCCTCCTCCCCCATTTCCCTGGTCAGCTCCAGCGGCATCCCGCTCCTCCTGCGCCGGGAGTTCTCCGCGAGAAAGGCGTTGTAGCCGCGAATCTTCCTGCTCTTGGCAAAGCGCTCCCAGCTCTTTCGCGTCACCCCCTGCGATCCCTTCCAGAGCTCGGCAACGTAGGTGAAGGACCTCCTCACCGACTGCTGGGCCGGCGTGTTGGGGTTGGCGGGCGTCGTCCGGCGTTTCGCGTAGGTACGGCCGTTCAGCTTGAAGAATACCAGGTCACCCATCTTCCTCCTGAAACTCTCGAATACCGGGTTCATTTCGACTGTTGACATGTTCGTTCTCCTGTTGTTATTGGTGTGGAAGCCTTTTCCTGCCGGGCCCGGCTTGTGTGGCTTCATAAAGAAAGTTGCCGGAGAGGCCCAGACCTGACAAAAAAATTTCCGCATGCCGTTTTTCCCGCGCCTTTGCCGGTTGACCCGTTTGATCGTTATGCCCATTGGAACATCACTGGACCATCTGTGGAACTACTGTGGAATTACCCCGGAGGTTCTGTGGCGCCTTTCCATTCCAACTTCGCGCGTCCGGCCGGCTGGTTTGGGGTAATATTTTTAAAAAAAATAATTTTTTATTGTCAGGTTAAGCCCTGAAAAGCAACTTTCTTTATAGAGGGCCTTACACAGAGAGACGGCACTCTCTCACTCATCGCGGGGAAATCACGTAAGACGCGCAGGATGCGCGGCCATCACATCACAGGGAGGGATTCGCAATGTCACCCGCAGAAATCGGCATGGACTTTTTCAGCATGGCGTATTCGCGCTATCATCCGGAGGTCGAGGATTTTTTACACCGACACCTTAAAGACCCTTACGAATCGGAGGATCTCGCGCAGGAAATTTTCGTCAGGCTTTACTCGCGGGCGAAGGAGATCACCGACGTGCGCGCCTGGCTGCACGGCGCCGTGCGCAACTGCCTGCGCATGCGCTTCCGCGGCGAGAGCCGGGCGCCGCGGGAGTTCCCGCTCTTCGACGACGAGAACGACATGCCACTGGTCGCCGCGCCCGTGATCACGGAGGCGCGCATCATCCTGGACGACTCGCTCGACGCGCTGGACGGCGGGGACCAGCGCGCGCTGGTGGACCTCATCGCGACTGGAGGACTCACCTACCGGCAGGCGGCCGCGCGCCTGGGGATAAGCCCCCGGCGGGCGCGCTACCTCTACGGCCTGGCAATCGGCCAGATGAAAAAGCACCTCGCCATGAAGGGAATCCGCGGGGTCGCGGACCTGGCGTGAGAATAGGAGTCAACTCCCCTCCCCCTCGAGGGGGGAGGATGGGTGGGGGTGGCGGCAACGGTTTTGTCTCACGCGGAGGGCGCGGAGACGCGGAGAACAGCAACGGCAAAGGGAAACCACAGAGGCACGGAAGTGTACCTCTTCGGTTCACTTGCGCGGGGAGAATTCGACGAGAATTCCGATATTGACCTGGCGGTTAAAGGACTTCCCCTCTTTCAGCGGACTTTTCAAAAAATATGAAGATTCATTTTTCAGCCTTGCCACCGCACCTTTCCACAACGATGGCGCCGACCCTGTCAATGAAACTTCTGGCATTGTCAAGCCAGGACGTTATTTCTTCAGATGTGAATTCCTTATAATCCCCGTAATCTCCTTCCTGCCGGGAATCATACATCTCGGAGAAGAATTTCCCATCTGCAACGGGTATTATTCCGGTTTTCACAAAGTCCCTGTTGAATAATGAGCGTACGCCGGAATGCTTAGCCGAGTATTTTTCATCGGTTATCAGCAATGCCGTCACCGCGTAGAAAAGGGCGTAATAAATCCTGTTTACGATGGTCCCCGATGTCGCCCTGCCTGAAAACAGGACAGCATCTTCCAGTGTTTTCCTGGCTTTTTCAAGCCTGTATTGCGCCAGTGTTACAAACTCCGGTTTCAAAGGGCAACACCTTCACGTTCGACATTAATGTGCAGCGGTGTCGCTTTGAACAGGCGGGAATCCCATTCTTCCCGGTTTTTCACGATTTTACCGAAAACCACGTCATGCTCCAATTCAATACCGTACGCCAGGTCCCGGATACGATCAAGCAATGCTTTGTCAACCGGCGCATCGAGGAGGATCAGGACATCAACATCCGAATGTGAATCCCCCTCTTCCCTTGCACGGGAACCGAAGAGGATAATCTCGCTGGAAGGCGCGATTGCGCGGATGCCATCTTTCAGTTTCTCAAGGGCGGCTTTCTCGTTCGACATCATTGAAAGGTCGGATATGCTTTTTCTCACCATGGGATTCATTCCGCTTTTACTTTTCCACATTCTGTATCCATCATGGATTATTACACATGGCAAAGAGCATCCTGTCAAGACAAAGTTAATCTCCCCCTCGCCTTTCTTCCAGGCTTAACGCTGGCAATCGCGCATTCAATAAACATGGCGTCATCCTGGTCCCTTGGGAATGTTATTCCCAAGGGAACTTCTATCAGAACCGTCGCCTCATCGAAAACCGCAGACCATTTTTCCAGAATGTCCCTGCCAATCCCGAATTTTGGCCGTGAAAGCACTTTCCTGTATTCGTGGAGTATTTTTCTTGAAACGATCCACTCGATGTCGGAATGACTTACGATCGAAAGAATTATTTTTTCCGGAAGCCTGTCGCGAATGATGGCGGAGACGACCACGTTCGTATCGACAACCACCTTCATCTGCCGATCCTGTGTTTCTGAATTTCACTGTAAATATCTTCCTCGGTTATTTTGCGGATACGGGGATTCTTCCTGGTTTCCCTGAACAGTGCCTTTATCGCTTTTACGTTTTCCGTCTTTTTTTCCTCGGCGAGTACGATCACATCCAGCCTTTCACCGGCCTTGAAAGGAAGCCCGGTAAGGTTTAGCTTTCCCGAACTTTTAAGCGTTACCGTTTTTTTATATGCTTTCATGTATTCTACCCCCGTCATTTGTTACTATTTACGATTATACTCATCCTCGCTGTTCAAATATCATATATCACGGCAGCGATGTAAACTGATTTTTCTTTTAGACTCAACCCGGCGAACACCCGGGACCTGCCCCACGAGTAATTTCCAGCCCTCCGAAGGCGCCCAAGGTTAACTCCGGCGGAGAACGGCTGAAAGCAACGACAATGTCTCACGCAAAGACCGCAAAGGGCGCAAAGAACGCGTATGATTATTCACGGGATCGTCGCGCTGCGCTCGCGATGACAGGGGCTTACTGGTCAACGAGGAACCCACGGCGGACATCCGGAACCCGCTCCCACCGCTCCACCCCCCGCTGGAGCGCCGTGATCTCGATCGCGTCGCTCATCGCGGAGAAGAGAGGACCCTGCCAGTTCCCGCCCGGGTCCCTCCCCATGAGCCTCGCCGCCTCGAGGGCAAACCGCCCTGCCATGTCCGCACGGACGATCTCCCAGGCGCCTATGTATCAATCTCCCTTCTCCTTGAAAAAATTCAGCGCCTTTTGTCACGACTTCCCCACGTTCCTTGAAGTGTTTTGTGACCATACAGTGATGACCGGGACGGCGGTCATGGAGCTGTCTTCGGCAATTTTCCGCAATGCGCTCAAAAGCGCTGATGTGCCCAATAGCGAAATCGTTATTACCGGGAACGCGGTGACCTATGCCATCATGGACATACAGCGGATGGAGGACAGGATCGCGGGATTTAACAAGCAGTTACACCGAGATGGATTTCTGTATGCAGCGAATTATCTCTGCTACTTCTAGAAACCGGGATAATGGAATGCAATGTCCATCTCATAAAAAATTAACAATTTTCGTTACTATTTCGACAAATCAGCTATAATCAAGCAAGAAAATTCATCCACTGGGGTTTTTTCCTTTACATGAAGTAAATATTATTAATAAATAATGCCGATATATTCAGTTCTTTCGTTGTCTATCGTTTATGAATAAAACATGGGGATTTGTAACCACGCATTCATTGACATAAGCATAACGTGAGGTCCTGTTAATTGGCACTTGTCCTTTATTCCCTTAGCTCGGCAATACTATGGACGCTTTCGTCGGTGTTCAACAGGAAGGCGAGTTTCCACGGTATTTACCACAGATGGTACCGGTCTGCACACGTACCGCAATGCATCATTCTGATAATAATACTCACTACGCTTGCAGCCGATTTCCTCACTGGGAGTACCATCCTTGATTTCCCGGATATGGTTTCATCATTATTCAAAAATCCGTCCCTGGCCTCCATCATCGTGTTCGCCGGAGTTGGCATCGGGATTTCATTCATAGGGAGCCTCAACCTCTTTTCGTCCATTAACCGGGAGAATATAAGCCACTACGTGACATCACTGACGGGTCTCCTCTTCCTTACAACCACGGTCCTCGTCATTCAACGGGAAATAAACATC
>JAGODF010000192.1 GCA_017998375.1 Spirochaetota bacterium | reverse complement strand
GACTATGCCCGGCTCCTCTCCGTCGCGGCCATGGTCTCCCGCGGGATCGAGGTGCACCATCCCCGCGACATCGAGGCCGACCTGGCGCGCAACGGCATCAATCCACAGGGCACCGTCACGAAGGAAGAGCTCGAGTCCCTGGGCAAAAGCAGGCTTATCGACGCCTTCCTGGTGGGGACCCTTTCCCGGGCCGGGGGCTCCTATATCTCCGAGAGCATTCTCTTTTCCGTGAAATCGGGGCAGATCGTCGCGCGCACGCGGGTGAAGTCGGCGGACCTCCTGGAGCTCGCCGAGCTGGAGATAGCGCGCGCCTATCCCGGGCAGGGCGACGCCCGGGGCGCCATGAAGGCCTCCCGCACGGACATCGCCTTCGTCATCGATCTATCGTATAACGTCAAGCGCGACTGGGAGCAGGTGAAGAAGGGAGTCGCCTCCCTCGCCCGCGGCTTGTCCGGGAACTGGAGCGGCGGTACGCGCGTGCACCTGGTGCCGTTTTCCACCGCCAACGGTCCCGACGGCTCCACCTTCTCGTTGAAGTCGGCGCTGGGCGTGTCGGAGGTCCTGGGGCGTCTCGTGCCGAAGGGCGCCAACAGCGCGGCCACCGTGGAAAAGGCGCTGTCGGACGCGGTGAACAACGTCGCCTGGCGCGGCGATTCCTCGAAGTTCATGGTGGTGATATCGAACAGCCCCTTCCACTCGAGCACGCGGCTCCAGCGCAGCGCGCACTCCGCCAGGAAGAAGGGCATCACCGTCTGCACCGTGGCCCTGGGCGACATCGCCGGGGACGGGCGCGCCTATCTCCGGGAGCTTTCCGAAATCGGCGGAGGCTTTCACGCTGATGCGGCCTATCATCAGAAGCTTTTCGAGGCGCGCGGGGAGGAGATAGACCTCTACCTGGAAGGCGGGCGCCTCTTCACATCCACGGAATACGATTCGCGCTGGAAGGGCGGGCTCTTCCGCGGAGAGCGGCAGGGGTCCCTGCGCGCGAGGCCGAAGGAATTCCTCAAGGAGATATTCTTCGACGAGAAGAAAACCGCCGTCAGGCCCGGCACCCTGGAGAAAGCCTACGTGGAGCTCACGGCGAAGCGCATCATCAACGCGAAGCCCGTGGCGAACAACGTGCCGGCGGTGCTCGCGGGGCTCACGGAGCGCTACTTCGGCACGGCGGGGCGCGGTATGTCCCGCAATCTGGGGCGCGCGCTGGTATACCAGGACCGCGTCTCGATCTGGATCGACATCACCTCGGAGAAGGACCTCGCGTTCTTCCGGGAGCGCGCCAGGGACGGCGCGGTTTTTCCGCTCGGGATCTCGCTGCAGAGGAAGAAGGACAGCCCCTACGGCATCCGCTTCAATCCGCGGTACTACGTCACCGGCATCGACGCCGGCTACCTGCCGCCGCAGGTCCGCGTGAGCCTGGACGACCTCATCAAGAAATCGAAGAGCTACGCGAACAGGGGGATGCTCCAGCCTCCGGTATGGTTCGTGGACCTGAAGGTGGAGCGCGTGAAGTTCAAGGGCGGGAAGGACGTCCGCGAGGGGGAGTGATTCAGTCGCGGTCCGTTATGCGGTACCCTTCATTATTTTTCTCGCCCTGAGACGCGGACGCCTCAATGAACTTTCCGGCCCTTTCGATGGAATCCCTGGCCTCATCGCGCAAGATAAAGCCGGGCTCCCGGGTCCCGGGCCGCTCGGCCTGATGGCCCACTCCGGGCATCACTGCCCGGCAGGTTCCGCCTTGTTCGTGAATGAGGAGATGTTCTGTGAGAGCTGTTCCGCCGACATGCCGATAATCCGGGCGTAGCCGCCCACCATCTCCGCGTTTGAAAGCGTCGTCTGCGAGAGCTCGCTGATCGAGTTTATCGCCTTCGTGAGCTCCTCCACGACCGTCTTCTGCTCGCGCGAGAACGAGTATATGTCGTTCGATATCTCTCCAAGCGTGCCGATCTTGCTCTGGATGTCCTCGTTCTTCTGTCCCAGCGAATCGGTGAAGTTGATGGTCTCGTTGAGCACGTCCCTGGTCTCGCTTATCTTGGACCGGATCTCGGCGAAGATCTTCGACGCGCCGGTGATGTATGAAAGCTCGTTGGAGATCCTGCTTGTCTGCTCCATGATGGTGGTCTGGATGCCCTTGACCAGCTCTGTCGTCTGGTCCGCGAGCTTGTTCACCTCGTCGGCCACCACGGAAAAGCCCCTCCCCGCCTCGCCGGCGCGCGCCGCTTCGATGGCCGCGTTCAGGGCCAGGAGGTTGATCTTGTCCGCCACCTCGTTGATCGCGTTGATGGTCCCCTCGATGTTGCGCAGGTACCCCGCGAGCCCCTCGATCACGGCGGCAGACTTGCCTACGGTCTTTTCACCCTCCTCGATCAATTTCACCGCGTCGTTCACCCGCTCGGTGAGGCGTGCGATCCTGCCTGTGAGTTGCCTGCTGTCGCTGTTGATGCGCGAGATGTCCTCCCTCACGACCTCGGAATGCTCGAGCTGGACCTTCGCGTCGTTCAGGCTCGACTCGAAGGTCGTGGACATCTCCTCGTAGGAGGCGGCTGTCTCTTCAACGATGGCCGCAAGGTCCTTGGCGATGTCCGTGAGGACCGCGGAGGACTGGTTGAGGTCGGTGCTCACCGTCCTCACCTCGGTGGTATTGTTGGAGATGGTGTCCACCATGCCACGGATGGTGGTCGCCATCTTGTTGAAGCAGTGGGTGATGTAGCCGATCTCGTCCTCCTGCTTGATGGGGATGCTGACGGACAGGTTGCCGCCGTCCACCTGGCGCACGCCCCGGGAGAGGTCGAGGAGCGGATTCACCAGCGTGCCCAGGAAGAAGTACTGGAAGCCGAACCGGATCACCGCCAGGAGCACCAGCAGGATGATGATGAACTTCAGCACCGTCGCCTGCATGTAGGAGCGGTAGAGGCCGTAGTGATACCCGACCTCGTGCACGGCACCCCCCGCGGCGTCCGCCACGAGGTAGCCCACGAAGGCGGTGCGGCCGTCCTCCAGCATGCGGTATCTCCTGGTCCCCGGCGCTTCCATCGGCGCCAGGACGCGGAGCGCCGCGGCCCGTAATTCTTCGCCGTCCGCGGGGCTGGACGCGAGGAGCTCGGAGAGAGCATCCCTGAAATCGGCCAGGGACGGGCCCAGCTTTCCGAGGTAGCCGCCGAGCGAATCGCGGAAACCGGCGGGGGGAAGGGAGCGCACTTTCCTCCTGGCCGCGTCCACCTGCGCCGCGAGCTTCGTGACTTCGGCGGCCATTTCCCCGCCCGGATCGACGGAGGTCGCCTCGATTCCGCCGGCGATGCGAAGGAGGCTTCGTTTGTAGCCATCGAAGGACGGCGGGGCGTTTTTCACGATTGCCGCCATGTCTTCACCGGGATCTGACGATGCGCCCAGCCTCGCGCGGACCAGCGTGTTGAAAAATTCCATCCGGTCCTGTTCCGAAAGGCGGACGCCCTCCTCGCCGGTCTGCGCCGCCGACCCGTCGGCGGGCCGGTACGACACCGTGTAGGCGGCCTCACCCGTTCCGCGAGCTCCCGACACGGCAAGCATCGCCGCGTTGTACCTGATCGCGTCGAACGACTCCTCGCGCTCTTTCAGCATATAGTGGCTGATCACCTGCATCATCACGAGGAACGTCATGACGCTGATGCCTATGAGTTTCCCCATGAAGCTTATCCGCTCGCGGGAGTTGTTGATGTAGACGATGAGTACCAGAAAAAATCCCACGACGTTCGCGATCACCCAGATGTTTTGGAAGGTGGCGCGGTCCAGTGAACCGTTGCGGCTCATGGTGTTCGCCACGGCGGGGATCATGGTGCCCACCATGTAGAGGAGGCCGATGGCGAGGACGGCCCAGCGCTCCCTGCCGCGGGTGGCGGCGAACCTCCACGCGGCCATGGCCATGCCTATGACTATGTACACGATGATGAAGAGGCTGATGACCCTGCTCGCCCTGTCGGCATCGAAGTCCCAGTAGTGGCCGAAGAAAAGGTGTACGATGGGCTTGTTCACCGTCATGACACAGAACCAGACGAAGGCGGCGAAAGCCACGCCCGTGAGCGTCCACTTCATCGCCCTTGCCGCGCGCGGCGCCCGCTCCGTGGGATAGTAGAAGAAAAAGAGAATCGCGTAGGTTTCCGTGAGAAGGATTGAGAGGACCGTAACCCAGCGGTGGTAGGCGGCCAGGGGGTGGTTCACCGTGGCTGAGATGAAGTACGCAAGGTTGAAGACGCTCAACATGGTGTACATGACCAGGAACTGCGAGGTGGCCCTGGTTCTGGTTTTTATAGAGTAGAGGAAGAGGGATATGATGACGAAGAAAAGGACCGCGATGAGCGAACCCAGGGAAAATGAATTGAGGTAGAAAATTCCGTCGTGTGCCATTGACGTGCCCCCTTGCGGCGTGGTCCGTACAGCTTCGTGTCCCTACCGGCCTGGAAATATGGCAGGGCGGGAATCGAACCGCACGCGCCCAAGCGTATCACGATTTTCGTGAGTCAGCAACCAAAAAATTATCGGTAAATAAAAGAAATTTTATCTCCATAATGAAGATATAATTTTGACCGGATCGCCAGTGCTGCGGGATGGAATGCGCGGGGGTCAGGACACGGCGATCTTTTCTCCGAGCTCGAAGGCGCGCCTGTTCGTCTCGAAGTCGGGGAACCGGTCGCGGATGACGGCCAGGAGCGACGCCGCGGAGACGGGCATGCCGCCGAGGGCGCTCGCGATGCCGAGGGAGATGGTGTTTACCTGCCGGAGCGAGTTGAAGTGTGTGATGGAGAGCTCGTCGATGTTGAACGCGTGGACGCGCGGCGTGAACTCCTTCAGCCGGGAGTAAATCTCCTCGCGCGCGGGATACGCATACTCGCCGATGCGCACGTGGACCGGCGTGAGCGGGAAGTCGTTCACGATCACCACGGAGCCTCCGTTCAGGTAGCGGGCCTGCCGCAGCGCCTCGAGCGGCTCCATCGATATCATCATCTGCGCGCCGCCGGAAGGGATGAGCCCCGACACAGCCGCGCCTTCGCCCGCGGCGTAGTACCGCACGTTGGACGTCACCACGCCCTCGCGCTGCGCGCCGCCGCGCCGCTCCGCGCCGGCGACGCCGATCCCCTCGCGGATGGCCGCGAGCTTCAGGACCGTCCCGAGGGATATCGCCCCCTGTCCCCCGATGCCGCAGATGAGGATGTCGTACCTCGTCACGACGCCGCCTCCTTCTTCGCGCGCTTCTTTATCTCCACGCGCGAGATGGCGGTGTTAGGGCAGAGGTCGTGGCAGGCGCCGCAGTTGAGACAGGCCGCTTCCTCGATGTAGTAGTAGTGCGTGCCGCCCTTCTCCGCGCGGCGGATTGCCGGGCAGCCGAGCTCGACGTAGCACTCGTCGCACTTCTGGCAGATGCCCGGCTCGATCTGGTAGCGGACCTCATAGCCGGGCTTCTCGTAGCGCAGGCGCCGCCCGTACTGCAGCGCGCACTCGGCCTCGGAGATTATCACCCTCACGCCGTCCTTCTTGCGGAGCGCTTCCTTTATTGCCGCGGTGGTCGCCTTGATGTTGAAAGGGTCCACCGTGCGCACGTACTTCACGCCGATCGACTTGAGGAGACCCTTGATGTCCACGGGGTTGAACTTCGTGCCGTCCACGCCGGTGTCGGTGGTGGGGCTGGGCTGGTGCCCGGTCATCGCCACCCACTTGTTGTCGAGGATCACCAGCACCATGCGCGAATCCTGCTGGACCGCGTTGATGAGGCCGGGGATGCCCGAGTGGAAGAAGGTTGAGTCGCCCACGTAGGCGAGCACGTCGCCGTCGTCCAGCGTCTGCATCATCCCCTGCGCGATGCCCACGCCGCAGTTCATGCAGGTGACCCAGTCGAACGCGCTGAAGGGCGGCAGGCACGAGAGCGTGTAGCAGCCGATGTCGCCGGCGAAGATCACCTTCCGGTCCGTCGCCTTGACCACGGAGTAGAGCGTTGCGCGGTGCGGGCAGCCGATGCAGAACGCGCCCTGGCGGGGCGGGATGTCCGACGTGAGCTTCTTCGCGAGGTCGATGGAGCGCGCCATCGCGGCCGGGAGATTTTTCCCGAGCGCGGCGGCGAGGCGCTCCGTGACGAGGTCCACGTCGAGCTCGCCGTACGCGGGAAAGATGCACTTGCCGTCGATCCGCGCCGTCACGCCCGAGCCGTAGAGAAGCGACCGCGCCTGGTATTCGAGGAATCCCTCGAGGTCCTCGACGACGATGACGCGTTCGAGGCCCTTCGCGAAGGCGGCGATCTCGCTCGCGCTCAGCGGGTAGCTCATGCCGATCTTCATTACCGGCGCGTCCTTGATCCCGAGCAGGGCGAGAGCCTCCATTAAATAGAGAAAATTCACGCTGGACGAAATGAAGCCCGTTGTCCCGGAGCCCGGCATCACCCTGTTGACGCCGAGCGTCGGCGCGTCCTTCGCGAGCGCGGAGGCGCTTTCCATGGCGCGCCGGTGGTTCGCCACGGAGCCGCCAAAGAGGTTGATGTAGCGCTGCGGGTTTTTCTCGAATTTTCCTTTACCGGAGAACTTCTCCGGGAGCGCGCCGAGCGTGAGCGAGCCGATGTTGTGGCAGAGCTTCGACGGCGCGTTCAGCACCACCGGCAGGTTGTATTTTTCCGAGAGCTCGAAGGCGAGCTTCGTGAAGTCCATCGCCTCCTGGATGCTGGAAGGCTCCAGCAGGGGGAGATGGGTGTGCAGCGAGTACCAGCGGTCGTCCTGCTCCGAGGTGGAGCTCGTGGCGCCGGGGTCGGAGCCTATCACCACCACCAGGCCCGCCTTCACGCCGGTGTACGCGGCGAAGTGGAGCACCTCGGCGGCGACATTCATTCCTACGTGCTTCATGGTCACCATGGAGCGCACGCCCGCCCAGCTCGCGCCCTGCGCGCCGTGCGCGGCGACGTGCTCGTTCACGCTGAACTCGGCGTGGATGTGGGGGAACTCCTCCCGCAGCGCGACGTAGCCCTCTCCGATCTCCGAGGCGGGCGTGCCGGGGTAGGTGCTGAAGTAGCCGAGCCCCGCTTCGAGCCCGCCGCGCACGATCGCGTCGTTTCCCATGGCGAGGATGATCCTGCCGGGTTCGTTGAGCGCGAGTTCTTTCATTTAAACGGCTTCATCTCCCTGAGAAGCACGGTCGACTCCTCCAGTCCCTGCACCATCTCGCCGTGTGGCATGACGATGAAGTCGGCGCCGGCGATGACGAAGTGCCGCGCGCGGGCCTGCGCGGCCTCGCTCCCGGAGGCGGCGCGGACGCCGATTTTGAAATTGGCACGGAGCGTGCCGCGCTTTTTGAGGCCGACGGCAAGCATGAGCGCCTGCGTCGCGTCGAGGTCGTAGACGGGCATCGGCATGTTGGCGCGCTTTTCGAACGCGCCGGTGGCTATGACCGCGCCGGCGAAGCCGAGCGTCGAGGCGGAGACCAGGTACGACTCCGCGAGGTCACGGCTCTTGTTCCGCAGCATGATTTCTATCAGTACATTGCCGCAGCCGAGCTTCGAGAGCTCGTGGTGGAAAGAGAGCGGCGAGAGACTGCCGTATTCCCCGGCGAGGAGGCTCTCGTTTTCCGCGCAGGATTTTCCCGCGGCGCGGATATCATCCACGCTTTCTATGCGCGGGAGATAGAGAAGCGAACCGTTCATTGCCGCTGCCATACTTCCTCCCGGGGAGAGTGGAGATCCGCCCAGTCGACGGGTTCGTGGTACGCGATGAATTTGTCCGACTCGCCGCGCGATTTCATCCGCTCGTATATGGCGTGCCAGACACAGTCGCGGTCGGGGAAGACGTCGCACTTCGTGCCGAGGATCATCTCGCAGGGGCCGTTGCGTATGCCGCGGGGGCAGGCAGTCACCGCGCAGAGCCCGGCGGTGTCGTTGATGATGCACGCGCCGCAGTGTGAGCAGCGCTCGTAGAAGCGGCCCAGCCGCTCCACCATGCCGAGGAAGTGCGTGTCGAGCGCCGCGATGACCGGCTTCGAGGTGACCTCGTCCAGCGCCTGGACGCCGCTCCCGCAGGTGAGCGCCACGATCGCGTCGGCGCCTTCCACCTCCTCGGCGATGCGCTTCATGTCGCGGGTGGAGATGCGCTTATCGCAGGGCGACTGTATGGAGA
>JAGODF010000191.1 GCA_017998375.1 Spirochaetota bacterium | reverse complement strand
CCTGACCATCAGGACGGGGATGATACCGATCGCCGTGTCGGCGCTCATCGACGGGGTGAGCGACTACCGCTGGCTCAAGAACAACTTTATCGACCAGTCGAAGGATCTTCTGTATCTCGATACGACGAACGGTATTGCGCTCGACACCACGGCCGACCTCGGTGTCGGGATGACACTCGCGCTGGGGAACACGGTCTCGCTAGACTTCCAGCTCACCAACGGGGACGGTTTCAAGAAGACCGACGAGAGCGGTGATACTGCGGGTATCGACGACGGCAAGGCGTATCTCGTGATGATCACCTATCGCCCCATCCAGCATCTTTACCTCGCGGGCTATTTCCGCTACCAGACCATGCTCGACCACGCCTACGAAACCGATAACTATCGGACCTACGCGGGCATGACCGTGATGTATGTCACGGGCATTGTCAGGTGCGGCGCGTCGGTCGTCGCGGCGCGGGCGAGCTCCAAGGCGGCCACCGCGCTGCCGGACACCGATCCCCAGCTGCGGAACTACCTGCTGGGCGATATCTTCGCCAACATCAACCTCTTCCCGGTCATCGGGAGGCCGCTCCTTGTCGCGGCGCGCGTTTCCGCCGGACAGACGTCCTTCGAGAGCGACACGATCGCGGGTGCGGCAGACGGCGACACGGCCACGGTGTTCGTGTACGCCGCGGGCGTCGGCTGGCAGTTCAACGAATACTATAGATTGATGGCATACTACGAGGACCGCGATTCCACGAGCGGCGATATCGCCGCGCTCGACTGGGGCAGGCACGAGCGGATTTTCTATATCAAGAGCGAAATCAGGTTTTAGGGGGATACCGACATGCTGAAACGCACACCACTGCTGGCGAATATCATCGGGGGCGCGATGGCGATACTCGTCATTCTCATCTTCGAGGAGCCGGGGCGGCCCTTCACCATGGGCCAGGGCCTGCTGCTCTATCTCCTCTGTGTCGTCACGTCCATGGGCATCGCCATGTTCTTCGATCCCAACGCGAAGAAGGCGAAGGAGGAGTTCCTGAAAATCAACTTCTACGAGGAGAAAAAATAATGCAAGTAGGACATGTCGCCGTCGCCTTCGTCGTATCATCCTTCGCGCCGGAACTCACGGGCGGGCGCATTGCCGCCTTTTCCCTGGAATCGATCATCGTCTCCTTCGTGGCGCACTGGCTTCCCAATTTCGACGTCATTCCCATCTGGCTGAAGATCGCGAAGGATTCGTTCCACTGCACCTG
This sequence comes from Spirochaetota bacterium, assembly GCA_017998375.1. Lineage (GTDB taxonomy): Bacteria > Spirochaetota > UBA4802 > UBA4802 > JAGODF01 > JAGODF01. The sequence continues at coordinate 6,916 of JAGODF010000191.1, read as the reverse complement.
GTCGCACTCGCTCCTCTTCGTCGCCGCCGTGGGGCTGATACTGCTGCCCATCAACGTCGGCTGGGCGTCCCTGGCGGTGGCGAGCCTTATCATCCATCTCATGGCCGACATGCCGAGCTCCGTGGGGCTCCCGATCCTCATGCCCTGGCGGAAGCGCTTCACCATCAACCTCTGGGCGGACACGGGTCACTCGGGCTGGGTCGCCTTCAAGGGAACCTATATGCAGGCCTGGACCTGGCTCCTGGAAGGCGGCGCCTTCGTCGTCCTCTTCGTGCGCGCGTACCAGGAAATGGTTTGGCCTTTCATTTAAAAAAGATGGCCACGGAGACACAGAGGACACGGAGTAAGAATTAACGGCAAGGTCTCACGCGGAGCCGCGGAGAACGCGGAGAGAAAGCAGATACGGAACGGCAGAGCGTCATTGCGAAAGAGACCCTCGACTCTGCTCACCATGACACATTTGAGTCATCCCGAGCGAAGTCGAGGGACGCCACGCTCCCTGCGGTCGCTCGCGATGACATCAATTCCTCTGTGTGCTCTGTGTCTCTGTGGCATCCTTAAAATTTTACACCAGGAAGATATGAAAATAAAAAAGAGCTGTGAGTATCTCATCGTCGGAAGCGGGTTCGGGGGCGCGTTCGCCGCGTACAACCTGGCGCGCGCCGGAAAGGACGTGCTGATAGTGGAGCGGGGGAAGTGGCCTGTGCGCGACGATTCCTGCTGGGACGAGACGCGCCTCCACCTGGTGGACCCGCTCTATCGGGGGCGCACGTCGATCCTTGTCAACCAGAAGGAAGGTAAGACCGACGAGTACTGGCCCGACGATACCGTCGGCGGGATGTCCACCTTTTATGGCGCCGCGGCGTTCCGCATGCGGGAGGACGATTTCCTCGGAGCGCCCGTGCCCGGGTCCGGGGAGCGCGACGCGTCCACGGCGTGGCCCGTGAACTACAGCGAGATGGCCCCGTATTACGACAGGGCCGAGGCGCTCCAGTTTGTGGCCGGCAACCGGGGGGAGGATATCACGGAGCCGACGCGGAAGGGGGATTTTCCCCAGGATGCGCCGCCGTATTCCGCGCCGTCGAAGCGCATCTACGACGCCGCGAAGAAGATGGGGCTCCACCCCTTCCACATTCCCATGGCCATAAACTTCCGCGGTGACTGCGGCCGCGGGAAATGCGTCTTCTGTCACACCTGCGACCATTACCTCTGCAAGATCGAGGCGAAGAACGACCTCGCCGTGGTGGTCCTCCCCGACGCCATCGCCGCCGGCGCCGCCGTGGCGGCGGACACGCGCGTGGTGAAAATCAACCTCTCGAAGGGGAGGGCCGTCTCCGCGGAGCTCGTGGACCAGTCCACGGGCGAGCGGGTCACCGTGAAAACGAAGCATATCATCCTCGCCTGCGGGGCGCTGGCCACGCCGCAGCTTCTGCTCGCCTCGGGGGTGGACAGGGAAGTTCCGGCGGGCGACCTCATCGGGCGCTTCCTCATGCGGCACGCCAACGGCGTGGTGGGCGGCATATCGTACAAGCAATCGAACCCGGAAAACATTTTTCACAAGCAGGTCTCCATCCCGGATTTCTATCACGGCGATCCCGAAAAGAAAAAGGGTCCCGCCGGCGGCTGGGGGATGATACAGGAGATACACACTCCCGGGAAGGGCGTGATGAAGGCGAACGTGCCGTTCGGGCTGAAGAACGCCGCCGCCTTCGCGTCGGAGTTCATGCTGCTTCTCCTCTGCATCGCCGAGGACATGCCGCAGCATTCCAACCGCGTCTATATCGATATCACCAGCAGGGACGCCTTCGGCATGCCTGCGCTCCGGGTCTATCACCGCTACTGCGAGCGAGACCTGGCGGCGCGCGACGCGCTCCAGTCCGCGGCCAAGCGTATCCTCGTGAAGGCGGGGGCGCTGCCGGTCTACAGCTTTCCCATAGACACGTTTTCGCACGCCATCGGTACCTGCCGCTTCGGGACGGACCGCGCCACCTCGGTGCTGGATCCGGAGTGCCGCGTGCGCGGGATAAAGAACCTCTATGTCACCGACGCATCCGTGATGCCGTCCGGCGGCTCGGTGAACCCGAGCCTCACCATCGCCGCCAACGCCCTCCGGGTGTCGGCGATGCTGGCGGGAAAATCGTCGTAAAGGAGCGCGTGATGAAAAAAATTCTGCCGAGAATCTGTTTCCTGGGATGCGGTACTATCGCCGCCAGGCACGCGAAGCTCCTGAGGAAACTCTACGGAAAGAAGATCGAGCTCTGCTTCGCCAGCCGCGAGATAGCCAAGTCGAGGAAGATGGCCGAGGAGTTCCGCGCGGCGAACTACTTCGGGAGCTACGAGGAGGCGCTCTGTTCGGATTACATCGATATCGCCTTCATCACCACGCCGCACGCCTCGCACTCCGAACTCGCCGTGATGGCCGCGAAGGAGAAGAAGGATATCATCATCGAGAAGCCCGTGACGCGCAACCTCAAGGAGCTCGCGGCGATAGAGAAGGCGGTGAAGTGGAGCGGCGTGCGCTGCGTCGTGGCGGAGAACTATTACTACAAGCCGGCGCTGGCGAAGATCCGCGAGTGGATCGACGGCGGGCTCATCGGCAAGGTGCTCTTCGTGGAGCTGAACAAGACCAACCGGGACGAGGTCTCCGGCTGGCGCACCGACGGGGAGATGATGGGCGGCGGCGCCCTGCTGGAGGGGGGCGTCCACTGGGTCAACGCCCTGGTATCGCTCGCGAACGCGGCGCCGCGGGAGGTCCTCGCGGTGAAGCCCGGCGTGGTCTACGAGTCGAGCATCCCCTACGAGGACACGCTGATGCTCCTGGTGAAGTTCGGCGAGGGCGTCGTCGGGAAGCTCCTCCACTCCTGGAGGATACCCAACCGCTTCAGGGGAATGGGGATCTCGAAAGTCTACGGCACCGAGGGCGTCATCACCTTCGAGAGCAACGGCCTCTACTGTTCGGTCTTCGGGAGGAAAAAGAAAAGGGCGTTCTTCGGGCCCGCGAGCTTCCTCGGCTTCAGGGCGATGCACCGGGCATTCGTGGAGGACTACGTCGCCGGCAGGCCCTGGCGTCCGGGGATGGACAGGATCAGGACGGAGATGTCGGTGATAGAGGCGGCATACAGGTCGCTCAAGTCGGGTAAGTTCGAAAAGCCGGATTGACGGGGCGGGCGCCGGGGCTATTCCGGCCGCTTCGTCGATTCGAGGAACTCCTCGTAGTTTACTTCGCTCAGCGCGTCCATCTCCTTGATCTCGCTCCCGATCTTGATGATCTTGTTCTCCATCAGGATGATATTCCGCACCTCGGCGTGCAGTGACGCCTTCTTGTCGCCGGGAAGCATCAGGTCGAAGAAAATCTGGCACCGCTCCTTGAAGTACCGTATGAACATCCTGTCCTTGAAGACCACCCCAAGTCCGTTGCGGGATACGTCGGACACCAGGAGCTTCGCGTCGGATATGGGGAAGAGTTTCTGTTTCTGGATGAGCTCGTCGGCGCCCGTGGCGAGTCTCTTGACGATTGTGAGCACCGATTCCGGCATCACCGTCGTGTTGTTCACCTGGATGTAGCCGTACGGTATCTTTCCCCTGAAGAGAAACGGTACGGAGACCTCGGAGATCAGTTGCTTCCTGTTCTGGAGCTGGTAGTCCTTCGAGTACACATTGCTCATGTAGTTGTTGTAGTCCGCCATTTCCCTGTCTTCGGGTTTTTTGTTGATGTCGGGGATGAAGATGGGGCGGTTCATGTTGGCGAAGTGCTTCATGCGGGGATCGCTGGCCCCCTCGTTGAAGAAGAAGATGCGGATGTGCGGGAAGTGCTTCTCGATGTCGGTCCTGAGTATCTCCTTTATGCGGTCCACCTTCCTGCCTTCCATGGACAGGGTGTTTTCCATTATGAAGTCGGAGATAATGTTGGTGATATAGAGTATCTGCTTTCCCGTGCCCTCGGTGTTGATCGCCTTCCTGTCCTCGCGCCGTTCCACGGTGATCAGCTGCATCTTCAGGGGGAAAAAGACGAACGACTCGTCCTCCTGCTTCTCGTGGAATTTCAGCTGCACGTAGTAGATGGTGCTCCCGCGGCGCGTATAGACAAGGCAGTTGTCGAAAAGGTTCTTTACATGGGGGATTCTGAACGCGATCTGGTCGCTGGTATAGCCGAGGAACTTTATCTTGAGGTCGCCGTTTTTCGTCTTGAGGTAGATGTCTCCGTCAGCGAAGTGCTTGTAGAAGATGTCCCGCAGCTGGTTCTTGTCGGTTATTGTCTGTATCTGTTCTGACATGCTTGCACAGGATACACCCGGACTGGCTGGTCCGGGTTGCCTTCGCGCCCCCTTCCGGTTTTCCCCGTTCCGGTCCTGCCGGCCCCCGGAACGTAAAAAAATATATCACGCGAGATGCGTTTCGTCAAATAGTTTATTCGAAATATTTTCCGCCACCAGGGTCGCCAGCGTCATGATGGTCACCTGGGGATTGACCCCCAGGGACGTGGGTACGATGCTGCCGTCGGCGACGTAAAGGTTTTTCACCTCGAAGCTCTCTCCGTCCCCATTGACGGCTCCCAGCTTTGGTGAGCGCGCCATCCGGCAGGTACCCAGCGGATGGAAGGCCATCATCTCCATCTGGTTCGGTTTCACCTTGAGCTTCAGGAGCTTCTCCACGTCCTCCATGGAGTCGAGGACCGGCATGTTCGCGAAAGGCGTGAAGACCCGGAGCGCGCCCCCGGCGAAGAATATCCTCGCCGTGTAGGCGATGCCGCGCTTGAACTTCTCCATGTCGTTCTTCCTGATGGCGTAGGTGGCGATAAACCCGCGCCCCTTCGCGATCCGGTACACCCGCCCCGCGGTGCTGTCGTGGATCATCACGCCGAAGGCGGCGATGTTGGGATACTTCACCGCCACTTCCTTGTGCCGCGCGCCCACGCCGGGGAGCCCGGCCAGCATCAGCGACGGGTGGACGAAGATCCCCTCCATCATGATGCCCTCGTCCTCGAAGTTGTCGATGCAGGCGCCCTGGGAGACGCCCTTCCATCCCTCGATCTTCTCGTTCATCAGCGCCACCACGCGCCCGGCGGGATGTATCTGGAGATGCCTTCCTATGTTACGGTTCTTCAGCCCGTTCGCTTTCAGGAAGGAGGGGGTGATAAGCGATCCGCACGAGACCACCACCGCGTGCGCGTCAATTTCAAAGCTGAATTTTTTCCTGCCCGTGGAGGGATCGATGATGGAGCCGCGCACCCCGCGGACCTTCCGGCTATCGATGACGAGCTTCTCCGCCCTGCAGTGGGCGTAGATGCGCGCGCCGGCCCTGTCCGCGCGCGGAATGTAGGTGACGTCCATGCTCTGCTTGGCGCCCTCGGGACAGCCGAACTGGCAGGTGCCGCAGCCGCGGCAGTTTTTCACATTGTGCTTCAGGGGACGGCAGTTCAGGCCCAGCCGGTCGGCGCCGCGCTTTATCGCCCTGACGCCGTTGCCCAGGACTTCCCACGGCAGCTCGGTGACGTTGATGATTTTCTCCACCCGGTCGAAGTACGGTTCCAGGTTCGCGCGGGTCATCCTGTCCAGGCCGAGCTCCATCTGCCACCTGAGGAGCACCTTGTTCGGCGTGCGGAAGCAGGTCGCGGAGTTCACGGTGGTGGTGCCGCCGATGCACTTGCCCAGCGTGATGGAGATGAACGGGTTGCCCAGCGTCCCCGAGGAGCCGCCGTCGCGGTACATGTCGATAAGCCCCTGGGTGGGCTTCCCGTTCCAGGTCTCCTTCGTGTGGTGCCCGCCTTCCTCCAGCAGGACCACGGAGAATCCCTTCTCGGAGAGTTCCTTCGCGACCACCGCGCCGCCGGCCCCGCTGCCGATGACGCACACGTCGCACCTCTCGTGGATATCGCCATCGTAATCCCTGAATTGCCGTATCATGGCGTCACCTTCCTTTCCGCGCCGCGGATTTTTTCTTTCCCGCTCCCCGGGGCCGCGATTCCCGCAGGCACCCGTGGGTGTAGCCTATCTGCGCCGCCACCTCGTCGATCTCGTAGAACACCAGGCAGGTGATGAGCTTCATGATCAGGATCGTCATCTTCCGGTGGTAGAAGGAGCTGTGCTCCATGCCCTCCAGGAACGCCCCGGCTTTCTCTATGGAAAGCCTCGTGAAGGGACGCCCGTGGCGCAGGAAGGCGCTCGCCTGTATGTAAAGGAGGATAAACGGGAAAGCCCTGGCTATGGAAGGATTGTAGGAGCGAAGCACCTCGTTGGCCCGGGGGATGAGATCGTACTGCGACGCGCCGGCCGCGAAGGCCCCGCCCTCGGGTATGATTGCGTTCATCACGTACCGCATCGTCGCGGCGCTCGATCCTTTGAGAACTGGTTTGCTTCCCATGGTTTCCTCCTGTGACGCCACCCGGGCGACGATCATGATCGTCGCCCGGAACCTGCCCGAAAGCGCGCAAGCGTTTGCGCGCCTCCATGGAGCCTACTTCCTTCTTATAGAACTGATCACCACATCCTGCATGGGCACGTTCTGATGCGGCCCCCAGTTTCGGGTGGGCACGTGCACTATCCTGTCGGCCACGTCCATGCCTTGTATCACCCTGCCGAAGACGCAGTAGCCGTAGCCCTGGACCGACTGGTTTTTAAAATTGAGAAAATGGTTGTCGTTCACGTTGATGAAGAACTGCGCCGTGGCGCTGTGCGGGTCCATAGTGCGCGCCATGGCGATGGTGCCCCGGAGGTTCGGGGCCTGGTTGCCCGCCTCGTTGCGCACTGGGGCCGCGGTCTGCTTTTCCCTCATCCCCGGCACCAGCCCGCCTCCCTGGATCATGAAGTTCGGTATCACCCTGTGGAAGATGGTCCCGTTGTAGAAGCCGCTGTCGATGTAGCGGAGGAAATTCTGCACCGTCTGCGGCGCCCTGCCGTCGAAAAGTTCCAGATGGATC
>JAGODF010000190.1 GCA_017998375.1 Spirochaetota bacterium | reverse complement strand
ACCGAAGGCCCGACGCTGACGGTTGCCGCCGACGCGAAGGCTGGCGCGATCAGGATTATGGCAAGCGCGAAGACTGCGATGTATGCGCGGTTGCTTTTCATGGACGATCTCCTTATATATGAGTGATTGATTAATTGACGCAGAAGTGGAATCGGGCAAGCCCCGCTATCTGCAAGGTCTATTGCAGGGCAGCTGTATCAATGTCAAGTTTTTTACTGTGAGCAGGAGATAATGAAGGGCCTTTTGACTCCGGCTGTGCGGCGGAGCGGGGTGACGGTTGTGGCGGCTATGGCAACGGGCGAACGCGATTCCCCAGCATCCACACCAGCGGCAGGGGCGCCACCGCGGCGACCAGGTGCTTGAGCGAGTGCCCGCTGATGACGCCGCCCGTGGCGCGGAGTATTCCAGCGTCGTGCATCTCCAGCAGTTTCGCCGCGGCGTAGACCGCGATCACCAGCGTGAAGACCCATCCCTTCGAGTAGCGCCCCGGGAGGAGCAGCGAGGCGAGCGGGATGATGACGATGGGGTAGAACTGGACCAGCACGTAGATGCGCATGTCTCCATGCCCGGCGCGCTCCGTCGCGTACCAGTACACGGCGCCGGCGATGCCGATCATCACCAGGAAGGGAAGGGCGATGCGCCCGGTCCTCGCACCAAGACGTTCGCCGATAACTATCGCGAAGAACGCCATGAAGCTTACCGTCATGGCCAGCCGGTCCCACAGGAGCGTCCAGTTTCGCGGGTCAAGGTGATAGTACATGGAGCCCGCCGCGATGAGGCACATCCCGCCGAAGAATACCAGATAGGGTACCGTCTCCGCAGCGTCTTCAAACGCATCCCGGCTGTTCCGCAGCCTGCGTATGGATGCGCAGCCCCATAGTCCGACCGCGAGGAAGGCGAGGTTGGTGACGGTATCCATGAAGTGCGGGATGCCGGCGAACGTCCGCGCGTCTGCGAACCGGTGGTATGTCTGGTCCTGCGGCATCGGTCCGCGGGAGACCACCCAGGCGATGACGGCGAGCGTCGCCGCGGCGAGGATGATATGGCGAAGTATCGGGGGCACACGTTTTCTTATTTGCATGGTGATGTACCTATTCATCTGCTGGGCAGCCTGATATCATCTTTCTGAATCGTTCAAGCATCTTTTGTTACATGGTGCATTTACGGCTCCGCGTGAGAAAATGCCGTTGCCGGGCGTCAACCTCTCGTTCCGTTTTCACATGCCGGCGCCATGCAGGGGGCTTTGCAGGGAGGAGGCACGCGGCCCCCTCCCTGCACCTGCTGGACATGGATGGCCGAATGCCGGCCGAGACAGGATGTCGAAAGGCCGGCCACCCGCGCGCCGCTTCCCGGCAAGCCGGGACGGGGGCTTGGCTTTCTCTGCATTCAAAGCTTGCTCCGCAAGGGCCGGTGGAAGACATCCGTGTCTGCACCGGCCCTCCCTCGACGTCGTCTCGGGTCTTATCTTTATCCCTCCGTGCCTCTGCGGTTGCCGTTCAGCCTTCCAGGGTCCCTCTCCTGCGAGTGAGAGGCCCATTGTGATGTCCACCACCGCCAAAAAGATAAGAGTACTATAAGACAAGTCTTATAGTACTCTTATACTACTCTTTTACTGCTCTTATTATGCTCTTATAGTACTCTTAAGTCTGGCGTACTGCTCTTAGATAACAGCAGTGATATAATTTTTTCTTCCCGAAAAGTGCCCGGACTGCGGCTCAGAAATGAAACCTTCCGTCGCATATGGCTACAACGCCGAGCAGGTGTGGTACCGTATGCGAAGGGAATATTGCCTTTACAAAGGATATTTCAGGCCAATGAAGCGGGGGCCGTGACTCATGATTTTCGTTACCTTGTCGGAAAGATAATAGTGTTGACGAATGTATAACTATTCATACTATTTATGGAACGGTCAATAATGGTTTTGTCATAGGGGCGGAAAAGCCGCGATTTTTGGCGGCGTGAAATTTTAAGGTCCCCTGTCATGAGGCTTTTTTGCACAGGACGCGGCTGTTTTCCCGAAGGGCGCTTCTCATAACGGCGCTTATATCCGGTAGGACCGCGCACCGGGATGAGAGAACTTACCTGAATTTTCACTTTTCACCAACACCCCTCTGTGCCTCCGTGCCTCTGTGTCACTGTGGTTGCCTTTGCCTTTATCCTTTCTCCGCGCTCTCCGCGTCTCCGCGTGAGTCAATGCCGTTGCCTTCACCCCCACCCGGCCTCCCCCCTCGAGGGGGAGCGGAAATCCCTCTGTGCCTCTGTGTCTCTGTGGTTGCCGTTTGCCGTTGCCTTTGTCTGTTCCGTATATGACGCGGGAGTTTTGAAATTTTGATTACTGATCAAAAATATACTGGACTGTGTGAACAGTGTTCTCATAATTTACTCCCATCGCCCCGAAAGGGAGCGCCAGACGCATCTGCGCCAAATAATCACGCATAGAGAAAATATCATGACGAGCAAAACCGCCGCCTCGAAAAACATGAAGAAAGTCCGCTTCGTCACCGCCACGTCGCTCTTCGACGGGCACGACGCCGCCATCAACATCATCCGCCGCATCCTCCAGCAGGAAGGCGCCGAGGTGATCCACCTGGGGCACAACCGCTCCGTGCGCGAGATCGTCTACACGGCCATCCAGGAGGGCGTCCGCGGCATCGCGGTGAGCTCGTACCAGGGCGGGCACATGGAGTTCTTCAAGTACATGAAGGACCTGCTCGACAAGAACGGCGTGGGGCACATCCGCATCTTCGGCGGCGGGGGAGGGGTCATCGTCCCCGAGGAGATCGCCGAGCTCGAGGCCTACGGCATCGAGAAGATCTACTCGCCCGAGGACGGCCAGCGCATGGGCCTCACGGGGATGATCCGCGACATGCTGGACCGCGCCGCGAAAGCGGAAGTCCCCAAGCTTCCCTCGGACTGGAAGGAGAAGATAAAGGAGCACAACAGCTTTGTCGTCACGCAGCTCATCTCCATCGCCGAGAGGGACTACGCGGACAAGAAGGAGGTCTACGCGTCCATCGGCAAGGAGATCCGCGCCATGTCGGCGAAGACGCCGGTGATCGGCATCACCGGGACCGGCGGCTCGGGCAAGAGCTCGCTCGAGGACGAGTTCATCAGGCGCTTCATCGCGCGCTATCCCGACAAGCGGCTCGCGATCCTGGCGATCGACCCCACCCGGAAGAAGACCGGCGGGGCGCTCCTCGGCGACCGCATCCGCATGAACTTCATCGACCCTGAGCGCGTCTTCATGCGCTCGCTCGCAACGCGCGAGTCCGGGAACGAGCTCTCCATTTCTATCCGCGACTCCATCGCGGTGCTGCGCGCGTCCGGCTACGACCTGATCATCGTCGAGACGCCGGGGATAGGGCAAGGCGACACCACCATCACCGACTACTGCGACCTCTCGGTCTACGTGATGACCTCCGAGTACGGTGCGCCGACCCAGCTCGAGAAGATCGATATGCTCGACTTCGCCGACCTCATCGTCCTGAACAAGTTCGACCACAAGAACTCCGCCGACGCCCTGCGCGACATCCGCAAGCAGTACCGGCGGAACCGCAACCGCTTCGACGGGCCCGACGACGGGCTCCCCGTGGTGGCCACCGTGGCGAGCAACTTCTCCGATCCCGGTATCAACATCTTCTTCGAGCGGCTCCTCGGCATGCTTAAGGAGAAGGGCCTGGTCAACTGGGACGTGCCCGCCGTGGAGCATGCATCGCTCAAGGCGCAGGCGCGCTCGTCGGTGATACCCACCGAGCGGGAGAACTACCTCTGGGAGATATCGAACACCATCGACCATTATCACAAGAAGACCGCGGAAGGCGTGGGACAGGTGAGGAAGATAGAGGCGCTCCGCGAGGTCGCCGGCGAGTTCGACAGGGCGGCGGTCACGAAGAAGGTGAAGGAGCGCGAGGCGGGCCTCGACCCGGAGATATCAGCCGCTCTAAAACTGTGGCGCGCCGCGCGCGAGCAGTACCTGGGCGAGGAGATGGTGACGAAGGTCCGGAACCGCGAGGTGCGGACGCAGCTCCGCACCGAGTCGCTCTCGGGCCTCATGATACCGAAGATCGCGCTTCCGCAGTTCGGGAGCGACGCGGAGACGGTGCGGTGGCTGCGCAGGGAGAACCTCCCGGGCTACTTCCCGTACACCGCCGGCGTCTTCCCTTTCCGGCGCGAGGGCGAGGACCCGAAAAGGCAGTTCGCCGGAGAAGGGCCGCCCGAGCGCACCAACCGGCGCTTCCACTATTTGACGAAGGGCGACGAGGCGAAGCGGCTCTCCACGGCGTTCGACTCCATCACCCTCTACGGCGAGGACCCCGGCGAGGAGCCGGACATCTTCGGAAAGATAGGCGAGAGCGGCGTGAGCATCTGCACGCTCGACGACATGAAGAAGCTCTACGCGGGCTTCGACCTCTGCGCGCCGTCCACCAGCGTCTCGATGACCATCAACGGGCCCGCGCCCATCATGCTGGCATTTTTCTTCAACACCGCCATCGACCAGATGGCGGAGAAGTTCCGCGCGGAGCACCGCCGCGAGCCGGACGCCGCCGAGCGGAAGAAGATGGAGAAACATGTCCTGGAAAACGTCCGCGGCACCGTGCAGGCGGACATCCTCAAGGAGGACCAGGGGCAGAACACCTGCATCTTTTCGATAGGCTTCGCGCTGAAGATGATGGGCGACATCCAGGAGTTCTTCATCGAGCGGAACGTGAAGAACTTCTACTCGGTGAGCATCAGCGGCTACCACATCGCCGAGGCGGGGGCCAATCCCATCACCCAGCTTGCGCTCACGCTCTCCAACGCGTTCACCTACGTGGAGTACTACCTCTCGCGCGGCATGCACATCGACGACTTCGCGCCGAACCTCTCGTTCTTCTTCTCGAGCGGGATGGACGCCGAGTACAACGTGCTCATCCGCGTGGCGCGGCGCATCTGGGCCGTGGCGATGAAGTACAAGTACGGGGCGAACGAGCAGAGCCAGCGCCTGAAGTGCCACATCCAGACCTCGGGCCGCAGCCTCCACGCGCAGGAGATGCAGTTCAACGACATCCGCACCACGCTGCAGGCGCTGATGGCGCTCAACGACAACTGCAACTCGTTGCACACTAACTCCTACGACGAAGCCGTCACCACCCCGACGGAGGAGTCGGTGCGCCGCGCAATGGCGATACAGTTGATCATCAGCAAGGAGTACGGCGTCTTCAAGAACCAGAATCCGCTCCAGGGGAGCTTCATCATGGACTGGCTCACCGACGAGGTGGAGAAGGCGGTGCTGGAGCGCTTCAACGCCATCAGCCAGCGGGGAGGGGTGCTGGGCGCCATGGAGAACTACTACCAGAGGAGCATGATTCAGGACGAGTCGCTCCACTACGAGCACCGGAAGCACACCGGGGAGTTGCCGATCATCGGCGTGAACACCTACCAGAACCCGCAGACGCTCGCCGAGGACTATGTGCGTCCGGCCATACAGCTTTCCCGCGCACCCTACGAGGAGAAGATGTCGCAGATCACGAACCTCAAGCGCTTCCATGAGCGCAACCGCGACGAGGCCGAGAGGACGCTCCGCGACCTCCGCGACGCGGCGCTCTCCGGGAAGAACATCTTCGCCCAGCTCATGGAGACGGCGCGCTACGCGAGCCTCGGCCAGATGACGAAGGTGCTCTACGAGGCGGGGGGGAAGTACCGGAGGAATATGTAACCTTTCTCCGCGAGGGCTCTGTCATCACATGCCAGCGCCATGCAGGGGCTTTGCAGGGAGGAGGCACGCGGCCCCCTCCCTGCACCCACCCGCGCGCTCGCTCAGACGCCGCGAGAGGCTGCCGCCCGAACTCACCTCACCAGCTTCGCCGGATTCGGTTCAGACATGCGGGCGGAAGTGGTTGCCGCCTGCGGCGGCGTTTTGATAAATTTTCTCCAATTTCAAATCCAACTCCGCAAGGGCCGGTGGAAGACATCCGTGTCTGCACCGGCCCTCCCTCGACCTCGTGTCTCGGGTCTTCTAAAAATGACAGGCGCGAAATGCAATTCGCGCCTGTCATATGCTTTCCCCCTCTGCGCCTCTGTGCCTCCGTGGTTCGTCTTTGCCGTAATCCTTTCTCCGCGCTCTCCGCGTCTCCGCGTGAACCCCAATGGATTCCCGCCTGCGTGGGAATGACAAAGTGCTTTTCCCCTCCGTGCCTCTGTGCCTCTGTGGTTCCCTTTGCCGTTGCCGTTCTCCGCGCGCTCCGCGGCTCCGCGTGAGGCTTTGCCTTTGAGGATTTCAGAATCTGCGGCGGTTCGCTTCGAGGTTGAGGTCGTAGGCGTATTTTTCCAGTATGAGGATGTTCGCGGCGACGGAGGCGTTGTACTGCGCGGTCCCGCAGTTGGTGCGCACGGCGAGGCTTTCCGAATAGAGCGGAGCGGGCATGTTGTATGAAAGCCCCGCGAAGTGGATGACTATCTCCTGTATCAGTACGCCCCGCAATCCCGGCTCCGATGTTATCCCACGGGCGCGGAAAAATCCGTCCAGCAGTTCCCGCACCTTCGCGGGGTTGTAGAGCGCGTCGGCATTCGCGTTCACCCAGCTCTCGTAGCTGTCATGAAAATGTTCCAGTGTGTTCCACACGTGGTGTGTCACCGTGGCGTCGTTGGCCATGTGCATTGCGTGGCCCAGGTAGTCCAGGTGCTGAAGGTCCGTCACGCCGGTGGCGGTGCCCTCAAGTGCCTGGCCGTACCAGTAGGCCGCGGCGTTGCTGCAGGGTTCGAAGACAACGTCCTGGAAGTTCTCGTAGTTCGACGCGGGGGTCTTCGAGAAGAAGCGCCGGGTCCCGGAATGCCGCGCCCGGAAACGGTACGCCTCGATGGCGCCGGCGTTGTCCACGGGGAGGCTGATGCACCTGCCGGCGGGAAGGGAGTTCCGTATCTCCCTGTTGAAGAGCATCGATTTCAGGAGGCTGTTGATCCCGCCCGGGGCGCCGGCAAGTGTCCTGCCCGGCGTGAAACCGTCGTACGCGTTTCCGAAACTTCCGGGGCGCGACATGGTGATGAAATGCCAGAAGCCGGTGAAGTTCATCGTCAGGCCGGGGATGTCCATCGACGTGACGTACCCGCTCCACCATCCGCCTATCCGCGTGTCGCAGAACTCGTCGGTGTTTCCGTTCTTGTCGCCCAGCCGCTGGGGCAGGTCATCGCCGCCGGCGTACTTCACGAAGCGCGCGGCCCACTTCTGCATCTTCGTCCCGCCGGGTCCTTCCATGTATTCGAAGGCGCGGATGACCGAGGAACGATGTGTGTAGAATTTCCACGCGTACAGCGTTTTGGGTATGATGAGCGCCGATAGGACGATCGCGATGGGGATGATACGATTCATGCAGGGGTGATAACCGCGTCAGCGGGCGCCACCCGGGTCCGCGCGTTCCAACTGGCGGGTAACGGTGTCTGCGCCGTTTCGCATGCGGCCCAGGGCCTCCTCCGCCTTTCGAATCTCAGCGTCGCTCCGGGACCTCTCCTCGCGCGCCCGGTTGACGCGCCATTCCGTCTCGGCGATGGACTTGCGGAAGGCGGACAGGGCCCCCTGAAGCACGGTGATCGATCTGGCGCGCACTTCCGGTGAAGCTGAATCTTCGAGGGCCCGTCCGGCGCGTTCTTCCACGTCGTGGGCGTTTACGTGCGCGGTCACGCCGGAGCGCAGGCGTTCCGTCAGTTCGGTGGACATGTCGCCGCGGGGCTCGGTCGGGGAGAAGAGGCTGTTCAGCCCTTGCAGCGCGCCGCCGGAGAATGTCTCCCCGGAAACGGTTCCTTCGCCGCGAAGCCCCCACTGCGGTTCCACCACGAAGGACCACGATATGAATACGCCCGTGAGGAGGAGAAGAAGCGTGATAAAGAGTATGTCGGTGAAGCGGTCGTTCATGGTAGTGGTCCTGTGATAATTTCCACTCTACACTATCCGATCTCCGCTTCCCGTCAAGACTTTTCCCGTGTTTTCGTCTGGGAATGGAGCGCCTTGAGGATGACCTCCCTGCTTTTGCGGTACAGCGGAAGGGGTTCCGCGCCGATTGCCCTGTCGATCGCCTTCAGGGCACCGGGATAATCGCCGGCCTTGAAGCGGTATTTTGCCTGGAGAAAGTTGAGCCGCTCAAACTCCGGGTCGAGCTTCGAGGCTTTTTTCAGCGTCTGCGCGGCCTCGCCGTAGTCGCCGGTTCCGGCGAGGACCTCCGC
>JAGODF010000189.1 GCA_017998375.1 Spirochaetota bacterium | reverse complement strand
GCTTACCTCGCCTTCAATTATTGGTTATCTCGGGTTCGATCAGTCATGGCACACCAGGCACTTGTTGCTGATCCGGAGGGCGTCATGGCAGTCCATGCACTGGCCCATGGGCATTTTCCCCGCCACTCGTTCGGTCATCGCCGTGGTCATGGCGTTTTTCTTGTCGCCGTGGCAGGAGGCGCAGCGCGCCTGCTTGGTGTTTTTCAAGACGGCGATGTGGCTGAAGTAGACCAGGTCCGGTTGCTTGGCGTAGGAACCCCAGGGGCTGTCCGTGTCCTTGTAGCTTTTGAACATCGCCTTTTCGGCCGCGGTGGTGCCGTTATGGCAGGTTTTGCAGGTGGCGATTTCCGGAATTCCCTTGAATCTGCCGTTCTCGTAATACCCATGGCAGGTTTCGCATCCACCCATGCCCAGCTTGGTCAGGTATGCACCATGCGATTTGTGATTGAAGGGAATGGGTTTGTTCGGATGGTTCGACATGGCGTAATCACAGGCCTTGAGGGTTACGAAATAAAAAAGAAACGTGAAAATGAAAAAGGGGAGGAGGATAAGTATCAGTGTCCGTTTCACAAACTTTCTCCTTTAATATTTAAAATTTTAATGATATCAGGAATATATCATTAACTGACCGCGTCAGGCCCGCCGGAGGAAACCGTGGCACCACGGCCCGGGAGGGCGAAGCACGCGGCGTGAAAGGATAAAATTGCGAACAAATTGCAAAAATAGACTAAAAACGATAATTCATACTTTCAACGGAGCCTTTACTGTCAATTAAAAAATCGAAAATATGGAAACACCCGTATCCTCTGGACACCAAACCATGGGGGAAAATACTTATGGGACATAATATAAAGAAAAGATTCCTCTCAGTACGTTGTAAAAGGAATCATCGCCCCCATGCAGATATCCGTTGCATTCTTAATAAAAACAGCCCTTGCGACCTGCATTTCTGCACATCGCAAGGGCCTTGCCAATCAGGATTATATCGCTTGAATCAGAGTATCTTCATGCTCGAAATTCTACGGTCGCCCTCCACCACGTGGACCGCGCAGGCGATGCATGGGTCGAAGGAGCGGACCACCCGGGCCGCCTCGAGCGGATTGTTGATGTCCGATATCGGCGTGCCGATGAGCGCCTGCTCCACGGGGCCCTTGACGCCGCGGTCGTCGCGCGGGCCGCAGAACCAGGTGGTGGGAACCACCGCCTGGTAGTTCTCTATCTTCCTGTCCTTCACCACGATCCAGTGACCGAGCGCGCCGCGCGGCGCCTCGACCAGGCCCTCGCCCTCGCCGCGCTCCGGTATGTCGTAGGAGTTCCGCGGAGGCTTGTCCACTTCCAGCTCGTCCAGCCAGTTCCAGATCTGCCTGCAGATCAGCTTCGACTCGATGGCGCGCGCCGCGTGCCTTCCGAGCACCGAGAAGACCGCGCTTATGTCGGCGCTGAACATCTTCAGAAGGGCGTTCACCTCGCTCTTCACCGGCTCGTTGTTCGAGAGGTAGCTCGCGACAACGCGGGCGAGCGGGCCGACTTCCATGGCCTGGTCCTTGTAGCGCGGGGCCTTGAGCCACGTGTAGGCGCCGCCCTTCCTGGGATTGGGCTCCGTCGCGCCCTGGAGCGGATGGAGATTCGACCCGGAAGAATACCGCGAATACTGAACATGCTCCTTAATGAGGGCGGTGTCGAGCTGCTCCACCCTGCCATTGAGGTACGCGCCCCTCTGGAGGAAGAACTTGTTCAGGGTGTCATCGTCCTCGAACACGCCATAGGAGAGCTGGTTCATGAACTTGCCGATGCCGAAGTAGTTGCGGTACGCCCTCGCCACGGCAATGACGTCGTTGATATAGACTTCGTTCACGAACTTCTCCACCTCGCGGAGGTTCTTCTTGTATTCGCGAATCTTCGCGCCCGTGGGAACCTGCGTCACCCCGCCCGGCACCAGTCCTATCAGGTGCGGGGCGCGCCCACCGAAAGTCGCCACCATCTTGTGGGCCTTCATGCGGATGTCGAACGCCTGAAGGTAGTGCGATATCGCCGCCCAGTTCAGGTTCTTGTCCTTGATGTAGAAATCGTTCCCCTCGTAGCGCGGGAGGAACGGACCGCCCGCCGTTATGGCGTCGGGACGGTTCGCCTTGATCTGCACCTCGTTCTTCACCCAGTCGCGGACCGACAGGAGCTTGTCGTCGCCGCCGTTGTACTCGAGGATCGCCTTGATATCGACGTAATCGAGCGCGCAGAGGTGATAGAAGTGGATGATGTGCGACTGGAGGAAGTTCGCGCCCAGCACCAGGTTGCGGAGCAGCCGCCCGTTCTTGTTGGGCCTGATCTTGAAGGCGCTGTCCAGACACTTGCTGGACGCCAGGCCGTGCGACACGGGGCAGACCCCGCAGATGCGCTGGGTGATCTGGTTCGCGTCCACGGGATTGCGCCCCTTGAGAATCTTCTCGAAGCCGCGGAACATGTCGCCCTTGCTCCAGGCGTCCGTTACCCGGCCGTTCTGCACTTCTATCTCTATGGAAAGATGCCCCTCGATGCGTGTGATGGGATCAAGATATACTCTAGCCATTGATGCTACCTCCGTTCCTCAGGTTCAGTACCGCCTGGCGTATTTCCGCGTTCTCGATGCGGTTGATCTCGTCAAGGCTCGCCGTCAGGTGCTTGTAGATGCCGCGATTGCCGTAATCCGGGAACGGCTTCTCTGTGCAGCCTATGCATCCCGAGCCGGAGCCGGTACACGAGTTCACACCCACCCATTTGCGGCGCGGGATGTCGCAGCCGGTGTCCATGCCCAGGCAGCCCAGCTTGTAGAGGCAGCCAGGATCGCCCCACTTCTGCGCGAAGATGCCGCGCTTGTAGGCGGAAAGGTGCTCGCACTGCTCGTGCACGGTCTTCCCGTAGTACATCTTCGGCCTGCGGTGCTCGTCGAGCTCCGGCATGGTGCCCTTCAGTATCAGGTGCATGATAGTGCCGATCATCCAGTCGGGGTGCGGGGGGCATCCCGGGATGTTGATGATCTTGCTGTTGTCGCCGAGAATTTCGGCCACAGACTTGGCGCCCGTGGGGTTGTCGCCGTTGGCGCGGATTTCCGCGGCCGGTATGCCGCCGAACGCGGAGCAGGTCCCCGCCGTCAGGACCACCTTGGCGTTGCGCGCCAGGTCGGTGACCCACTTCTTCACGCCTACATGGTGCCCGTTCAGCATTCCCAGCGTGCAGTACATGTCGTCCTTCGTGGGAATGGAGCCCTCGACAACAAGCACGTAGTCGTTTCTCGCCTTCTTCACCGCTTCGTCTATCACGTTGATCGCCACGTGGCCGGTCCCCCCCATGAGCGTCTGGTGGAAGTTGAGGCTTATGTACTGCGTCACCACCGTCGCGATGTCGGGATCCAGGCTGTTGAGCAGCGACACAGAACATCCCGAGCAGGACTGGGCCTGGATCCAGATGACCGGCGTCCTCGCCGAGGCGCGCTCGAGCGCCTTCTTGCATCCCTGGATGATCACGCCGGGGAACGCTATGGCGGCGGTGGTGCCGCCCATTATCTTTAAGAATTCCCTTCTGCTGATGGCCATGAATTTCCTCCTTTTTAAATGGCAGGCTTTGCCCGCCACCCTTTATTCTGTGCAGGGAACCCTGCAGGGCTTTTCAAGGGGCTTCGCCCCCTGGACCCCTTTACCGTCACTTCAGAACTTTCTGCAACGACAAAACCATGCCCTCGCTTTGAGGCGAACCAGCGGTACCGCGTTCACGACGTCACCGCGTCCATCACCGCTGAAACCGCCTTCGGCACGGCGCCCATCACCGCGTCGCTGAGCGATATATCCAGTGTCGATATGTCTTCCGTCACGATCCCGACAAACTCGATCTCGGGATTTCCTCCCATCATCCTGAGCGTCCGGATGACTTCCATGATGCCTACCTCGTGGAGCGAATACCCCCGCCGCGCCGAATCGACATCATCCGGGCGGAATCGATACACGCTGCCCGGCGCGTCATCCATGGAAAGCGCGTCGATGATGATGATCTTCTCACGGTCGCTCATCAGCGGGATGAGGTCGAACCCGGCAGTGCCGCCGTCGATAACCTCGACGTTCCCGGGCAGATCGCCCGACTCCATCATCCTGTTGGCGACGTGCACGCCTATACCGTCGTCCTTCATGAGGATGTTGCCGATTCCGAGTACGAGAACTGGTTTGGTTTTCCGCCGGGTGCCCATGGTGCCGTTCCGAAACAGGATCCTTCTAATACTGGTGGCAGTTCTGGCACATGACCGGGCCCTTGCCGCTCTTCGAATGGCAGTCGATGCAGAAGTTGTGCATCAGGTCGCGGCCCTTGTCGCCCTTGTGGCACGCCGCGCACTGCTTGGCGCGATCGTCGTTCGCCACCTTGTGATGGCACTGCACGCACTTCATCCCCGCCCCTTCGTGCTTGACGTGCGACATCTTCACCGAGCCGACGAAGTTATGCGTCTTCTGCACGCCGGCCTTCGCGTCGGCGTCCGTGATCTGTGAGTTGATGTCGGTGATCGTGACCACGTCGGTCTTCTGTGGATTGATTGAGGTGGTGCCGTCGCAGGACAGGAACAAAACCGCCGAAAAAACCGCGCAGAGCAGAAGCGCCGCTTTACAATACGATTTCCTCTTCTTCACGCTGACCTCCATGACTGTAAATGATCATTGATACGCTGTATTCCAGATCGCTCCGATGAAAAGCGCGATGCTGCCGGTTTGGCGCGAGGTTTTGCATGAACATCGAATGCTACGCTGGACGTTCGATGTATAAAAAAGGAACTGAATTCCGCCGGCAAATGCGGTACATAGTGGCGTTAACACTCTGGCAGGAGGATTTATGCCCATAACCGCGTTGTAATGCAGGGGAATTCAGTCCCCGTGATCAGCATGGTAATAGAATGCACTCCGCCCGAAGAACGCCTTTCGATACATACAGGCTCACCGGGCCGGTGTCAAACAATAATCAGGCAATAACTGAATTACCTGAACGGGCCCGGAATTGGTATATTTTAGGGATTATCGATGATGATACAGGTGTGAAGCTTATTAATACATTATTCACATAAAAAATCCGCTTCACCGATTCCTTCCGCTTCCTTTAGATCCCCTTTCCAATTCCGGGAGGCGCCGCCGTTTCCAGATGCACCTTGACGTTCCCACCGCCATGGCCTGTCGCTGTAGACAATGGGACTCGAGAATCATTATGATACAAATAATATTGAATGTATAATTGTCAACGAAAAAAGTAACAAAAAATGATCTAATGAAACGAAATATTCTTTTATTGAATTCCGGCGACCAGCTTCACCTGGGCCGAGAGATTCATCAGGTAGGCGTTGCGCTCCTGGAAGATAGTGCCCTTTTCGTCATACTCGACCCGTGCCATCTCATCGATGGCGAGCGCCACGTCGCCGCCGGCCTCCCGGAGATAGCGCGCGATAAGCTCCCGGTATCGCCCCGTCGCATCGAGGGAATCCCGGAAGAAATTCCGCGCGTCGTCACCGGTATAGACCCAGGCATGCGCCATGAAGATCGCGGCCGGCTTCAGCCCGGAAAGCTTATTTATTGTGGCGATATACTCATCGTATGACGAGAGGAACTCCACCTGCACGCCGGCGCCATCGCGCCCTTCGGGCACGCCGATGGCCTCGCCCGGGAAAAGCGCCCCGAACTCCGGGATGAAGTACGCCATGGAGTCGGCGGTGTGGCCCGGCGCGGCGTACACCTCGCAGCGGAGGCCCCCCAGGTCGAAGGAATCGCCGTCTTTCAGGCGGAACTCCAGCTCCACGGGACCGAGAGCCGTATCATCCTCCTCCAGGCCGGGGAAGAGCGGGCGTTGCAGCTCGCTGAGCTCCGACATCCGCTTCAGCACCGACTCCTTTTTCATCAGCCCCTCGATCTTATGGTGGCCGCCCAGCCTCAGGGAGGGGATTTTTTTCTTTAGATATGGCGCCGCGCCCAGGTGGTCGTAGTGTGAATGCGTGAGGAAGAGATAATCGAGCATTCGGGAGGGGCCCAGTATCGACCCGAGGTCGGCGAGATACTTCGGCCCTAGGATGTTCAGGCCGCAGTCGATCATCAGGGCTGTATCGGCCCCCTTGACCACATAGCCGGGATAGGCGAAATTGCCCGTCACGGTAACGCCTTCAACTGAATGCTCGTGCACCAGCGCCTTCATCTGCCGGCCGCCACGCTGTTGGCCACGCGCACACCCTCCACGGCGTTCTCGCCGTAGAGCGCGCCTATCTTCTCCGCGTAGTCCCGGGTGACCACAGCACCGCCGACGATGAGCGTCACCGGGAGCTTTTCCTTTCGTATTATATCACTGATCGTGGCCATCTCGCCCATGGTGGTGGTGAGGAGCGAGCTCAGGCAGAGTATGCGGGCTCCGGTTCGCTTCACCGTGTCGATGATCCTCTCCGACTCAACGTCCTTGCCCAGGTCCACCACGTCGAAGCCGTGGTTCTCCAGCATCATCGCCACGATGCTCTTGCCGATGTCGTGCACGTCGCCGCGGACGGTGCAGATCACCACGGTCCCCTTCTTCTCGGCGCTTTCTTTCTTCAAGAGCGGCTTCAGGCGCTCGAAACCCGTCTTCATCGCCTGCGCGGAGGCGATCATCTGCGGCAGGAAGAACTCGCCGGTGGAGTAGTAATCGCCCACCTTCTCGAGGCCCTTTATGAGCGCCCCGTCCATGATCTCCTCCGGCGCGTGCTTGCCGAGCGCCGTCTCCACTTTCGCCGTCATGGCATCGGAATCGCCCTCCACCACCAGGTCGAAGATCTCCGCCAGCACGTCACCGGCGGCGGCCTTCGCGGCCGGGGCCGTCTTCTCGGGACCCTGCTGGCCGAACCGCGCGATGTAGGCGGCGGCCCGGGGATCGCGGCCCTCGAGGAACTCCCGGGCAACCAGCTCTTCTGGGGGATTGGTATCGCCAATCCTGACCGACGTGGTGTTGATAATGGCCGCCGAAAGCCCCTTCCCGATAGCCATGTTCAGGTAGGCGTTGTTGATGAACTTCCGCTGGGGAAGCCCGAAGGATATGTTGCTCAAGCCCACGCTGGTCCGGATGCCCTTTGCGGCGAAGTGGGCGATAACCTTCAGCGTCTCCATGGCGGAGCCCGGCTCCGCGCTCTCCGCGAGCATCAGCGGGTCGATAAAAATCCTCTGCCGGTCGATCCCCTCTGCCCCCAGCGCCTCCACAAGCTTCTCGCCTATGGCGATCCGCTTCCCAGCATCCTGGTGGATGCCCGTCTCGTCCATGCAGAGGGCCACCACGAAGGAGCCGAAGCGCTTCAGGAGCGGCAGGAGCGTCTCCATGCTCTTCTTCTTGGCGTTGATGGAGTTGATAACCGGAACGCCCGGGTACGCCAGCAGCGCCCGCTCCAGCACGCGATAGTTATCGCTGTCGATCATCAGCGGGATTTTCACGGTGTTGGAGAGGATACCGATGCAGCGCTCCATGGCCGCAACCTCGTCGATCCCGGGAACGCCCACGTTTATGTCCAGGATATCGGCCCCCTCGGCCTCCTGCTTGCGGGACTCGTCACGCAGGAAGGCGGTCTGCCCGGCCCTGAGCTCCTCGGCGAACTTCTTCCTGGCGGTGGGATTCAGCCGCTCGCCGACCTGTATCAACCCCTCCTTTTTCGACAGGTCCAGGGCTGAAAAACGGCTGGTCACCCAGCGGTAGCGCCTCTGGCAGGGCACGGTTTCTCCTTTATATGGCTCCAGGTGCCGCTTCAGGGCGGCGATGTGCTCGGGCGTGGTGCCGCAGCAGCCGCCGATTACCTTGATTCCCAGCGACGCGAACTTCGCCGACTCCCGCGCGTACTCCTCAGGGGCGAGCCTGTACACAGTCCTCCCGTCGACAATCTCCGGCATCCCGGCGTTTGCCCAAACGGTCAGGGGGACGCAGAGCTCCCGAAGCGGGGAAATGTTCTCTGAAAAGAGACTGAAAAGGCCCTCTGGGCCCATGCTGCAGTTGGCGCCCACGGCGTCGGCGCCGTATTCCGCAAGCGTTGCCAGCGCCGAGAGCATGTCGCTGCCGGTGACGGTCCGCCCATTCTCCTCGAAACTCATGCTTACGACCACGGGAAGGCCGCAGGCGTCCCTTGCGGCGAGCAGGGCTATCTTCGCTTCCTGCAGGTCTGTCATTGTTTCTATCAAAATGAGGTCGGCGCCGCCCCGCGCAAGCCCCCGCGCCTGC
>JAGODF010000188.1 GCA_017998375.1 Spirochaetota bacterium | reverse complement strand
CTCTGTGACGGTGTCAAAGCACCACTGCGCGGAACGACCTGCTACCGGCCTCCCGATTTCGTCAAACCGGGAGTGTCACCCAAGCGCACATTATTCAACCACAAAAAACATATCCTCTCTGTGGTTTTCCTTTTGATATACAATAAGCAGTGAATTGCGTGTTAAGGGGAGATTTTAAGGAGATACACATGCGGAAACAATTCTTGTTGATCGGCATCATGGTCGTATCGCTCGTGGCGGGTTGCGGCGGCGGGAAGTACGCGGACGTGAAGGACTACATGGAAAAGAGCATCAGGATCCAGGAGGAGTACGTCGCGGCAATAGAGAAGGCGGACAGCGCCGGCGATATCGCGCGGGCGATCAATAAGTTCGCCGAAAGGCTGAACGCCATGAAGCCGCAGATGAAGGCGCTGATGGAGAAGTACCCGGAGATCATGATGGAGAAGGAGCCGCCGTCCGAACTGCGCGAAGTCACCGCCCGCCAGATGGAAATGGCGGCCAAGATAGAGAAGGCATCCCAGCTGAACGTGCAGCCCTACACCCTGGACCCGGTGGTGGTCGAGGCCACCAAGAACCTCTCCCAGGCGATGGGCGACCACTAATGCCGGTCTGCATGTCCGGGCG
The DNA here is from genome assembly GCA_017998375.1 of Spirochaetota bacterium. Lineage (GTDB taxonomy): Bacteria > Spirochaetota > UBA4802 > UBA4802 > JAGODF01 > JAGODF01. The sequence continues at coordinate 7,597 of JAGODF010000188.1, read as the reverse complement.
ACGCGTATGAACATGCACATAGCAATCTACATCGTCACCAACGTGCTTTCCATCGTGATAATGGGATGGCTTGCGGTATACGCGTGGCGCCACCGCAACGTCCAGGGAGCGGCGACATTCGCGTTCATGAACGCCCTGGGGTGGTGGGGGGCGCTGGCCGAGTTTCTCTCCCTCGTGAGCGGGTCGGCCGAAACCGCCGCGCTCTGGTTCAATGCGCGGTTCATCACCCTGGCCGGCATTCCGGCGGGATGGCTCATATTCTCGCTCCAATATTCCGGGCGCGCGGCGTGGATAAGGCCGAGGCTGATCGTTCCCCTGTTCATCATTCCTTTCATCACCCAGTTCATGGTGTGGACCAACGGCGCGCACGGCATCTGGCTGGAGAAAGACGTCGGGTTTTACCGGGTCGGCAGTTTCCTCGTCGCGGACACGTCGCAGCGCGTCGCGGGCCCCTGGTTTAACGTGCACTCAATCTACGGCTACGCCCTCATGGGAATCGGCGTGGTGCTGGTGCTCGACATGGCGTTCCGGCTGGCCCGCGCGTACCGCGGGCAGGCGGTCGCCCTCGCGCTGGGGACGACCGTGCTGACGGCAGGTGCGGCGATCCCCACCTTCAACCTGCTGCCGCACCTCAGGGTGAATCCAGTCACCCAGAGCCTTGCGGTGAGCGCCCTCCTGTTCGCCTGGGCCGTCTTTCGTTACCGTTTCCTCGACATTGTTCCGGTGGCGCGCGATATCCTGATCGACAGCATGGAGGACAGCATGCTGGTCCTGGACATGAGCGACCGGATAGTGGACGTCAACAGGGCGATGCGCGCGCTCCTCGAAAGTGCGCTGGCCGCCGCGGGCCATGCGCTGCCCGCGAGGATCGTCGGCCTTCCGGCGATGGAGGTGCTCCACCCCTGGCGCGACCTTGCCGAGCGGTACGGCAGTGAGACCGAAATGACTTCGGAGGTGGAGGTGAAAGTCGAGGGCGCCGTCCATCACTACGAGCTGCGGCTTGCTCCCGTCATCGACCGGGAGGGCGCGCGCCGCGGAAGGATCATGGTGCTCCGCGACATCACCGCGCGCAAGCATTCAGAGGAGATCATGCGGGTCCGGTTCCGGCTGATCGATTTCGCGGACAGCCACACGCTCGGCGAGCTTCTCGAAAAGGCGCTGGACGAGGTCTGCGCCATCACAGAGAGCCCCATAGGGTTCTATCATTTCGTCGAGCCCGACCAGGTGACGCTGTCGCTCCAGGCCTGGTCAACGCGCACGAAGAAGGAGTACTGCACCGCGGCGGGCGAGGGGATGCATTACCCCGTGGACCAGGCGGGCGTGTGGGTGGACTGCATCCACCAGAGACGGCCGGTGATCCACAACGATTACGCGTCCCTCCCCGGCAAGAAGGGGCTGCCGGAAGGCCATGCGGCGCTGGTGCGCGAACTCGTGGTGCCCATCTTCCGCGAAGACAGGATCGTCGCGATTCTGGGCGTGGGAAACAAGGCGCGGGATTACACCGACAGGGACGTCGAAGTCGTCACGTACCTGGCGGACATCGCGTGGGAAATCACGCATCGCAAGCGGGCGCAGGACGCGCTCCGGGAAAGCGAGCACGCCCTGAGGGAGCGGAACATCCGCATGGAGAAGGACCTGAAAATAGCGCAGGCGGCGCAGAAGGGCATCATCGTGGGAACGAAACCGAAATGCGAGCGCATCGCAGTCGATTTCCGCTACAAGCCGATGGAGAAGGTGGGAGGGGACTACTTCTCCTTTTCACAGGCTCAGGACGGATCGCTGGGCGTCTTCATCGGCGACGTGTCGGGGCACGGCATGGCGGCGGCGCTCTTCATCAGCCTGCTCAAGTCGACGTCGGACCGGATGTTCCGGGAATTCTGGGACCAGCCGTCAAAGTACCTGGAAAGCCTGAACCGGGAGATCTTCGACTACATGGCTTCTTACTTCCTCACCGGCATCTACGGCGTGTTCGACTCCTGCGACCGCGAGGGCGAAGTCACGTTCGCACACGCGAACGGCGGGCACCCGCTGCCGGTCCTCGTTCGTGCCGGGGGCAGGGCTGCGTTCATGGGGCTCTGCGGGAACCTGATGGGCATCTCGCAGGAGATCAGCCTCAACGTGAGCAGGGAGCGGCTCGCGCCGGGTGACCGCATCTTCATGTACACGGACGGCATCCCGGAGACCATCAACGACAGGAAGGAGATGATCGGGTTTGCCGAGGATCTGCTCGACCTCTTCGACAGGGCCCGGCGCGACTCGCTCGAGGAAACCCTCGACGCGGTCATGGAGGCGCTCGACCGCTTCCGCCAGTCGCGCCCGTACCAGGACGATATCACCCTCATCGGCTTCGAGGTGATCTGAAATCCGCGCCTACGCCTCTATCCCGATACACACCCGCAACGCGAACCCTATCCCGAACGAAATCGCCGCGACGCCAAGGCTGATGGCCGCCATCTCGAAGAAGCGCCTGGCGAAGGGCAGGTCCTTTGCCACTGAAATGTAAAAATTGAAGAGGAGTATGATACAGACCGCCGTGCCCAGCGTCGCCGCCAGGCAGAGGAGGTAGTTCCCGATGAACAGGTACGGCGCGATCAGGACCAGCACCGTGGCGACGTAGGTGATGCCCGTGTAGACCGACGACTTCAGCGGGCTCTCGCCTCCTTCGTGCTTCGTGGAGAGGTACTCCGACGCCGCCATGGAGAGCGACGCGGCGATCCCGGTGATGAATCCCGCGAGCGCCACGAGGCGCGTGTTCTGCAGCGCGAACGAGAGCCCCGCGAGCGTACCGGTGAGCTCCACCAGCGCGTCGTTCAGCCCCAGGACGATGGACCCCACGTAGCGCAGCTTCTCCTCGTCCAGCATGCCGATGAGCTTTTTCTCGTGGACCTCCTCGTCGCGGGCTATCGCCGCCGCGCCGGGTACCGCAGATTCGATCGCGCCGTATTTTTTCTGCGCCGCTTCCTCGCCGCGCTCCATGAGCTTGATCCCGAAGGTGAGGCCCAGTACCCGCGCAATCCAGTAGTAGAAGTACACGCGCAGGCGGGAAGGGGCGATGTCGCGGCCGGTGTGCTTTTTCCAGAACTCGTAGTGCCGGAGCTCGTCCGCCGCGATGGCGCGGAGGACTTCCGCGTTCTCCGCGTTTTTTTCAGCGGCGGCAAGGCGCCCGTAGATCAGGTGTTCCGTGATCTCGTTGCGCTGGTATTTCAGCAGGGTTTCCGCGGTATCGCGCGGGATGGCGGTGTTTCCGTTTTGCATGGTGTCCCGGCTCCATCTGCTTCGTGAATGTGGCGGGAATGGCCCACCGTGCCATCAGTAGGCATCGCCGGTATAATATTGAAACAAATTTTTACCGGGACGCTGAAAAACCCTCGACTCCGGCGGCGTGGTGCCGTACGTTAGAGCCGTGCCGTTATCATCCGTGAGTTTCGACGATACAGGCGGTCCCGCGATGGAACCGGAATGCGGACAAGGCGCGGCGTTCTTCAAGCGGTCGGATGGGGTCTCCCCGGACGCCGCGGCGGACACGCTGACGAGGGAGGATGATGAGGCCGCGCGGGAGAGGCGGCTCCTCTGCCGGAAATGCGGGCATGCCATAACCTCGCGGGGCAGGGCCATCGTGTCGGACGGAAGCCACGTCCACGTCTTCACCAACCCGGCGGGACTCACCTTCCGCATCGGCTGTTTTTCCGACGCGCCGGGGTGTCTCCTCGCCGGTGAGCCGACGACGGAGTTCACCTGGTTTCCCGGCCATGCCTGGTCGTTCGCGCTGTGCGCGGGATGCGGTGCGCATCTCGGATGGTATTACGATTCGGGGAGCGGCGGGTTCTTCGGCCTCATCCTGGCGAACCTGGCGGAGGACTTTTTGCAGTGAGTGCATCGCTCCGCGGTTCACGGCCGCGGGGCAGGGCGATACAGGCGCGCTGCGCACCCATGGCACCGCGCGCGAACAGGCCCGATGCGGCTTTCAGACGAATAGAGAATATCAGCCACACTGGTGATCCCATGAAAAAACGACTCTTCGTGATAGACGGACACGCGCTCTGCTACCGGGCCTACTTCGCCTTCATCAAGAACCCGCTGGTGAACTCCTCCGGGCAGAATACCTCCGCCATCTTCGGTTTCGCGCGCATGCTCCTGAAGCTCATGCAGGACCAGACGCCGGACTACCTGGTCGTGGCCTTCGATCCGCCGAAGAAGACCTTTCGCTTCGAAATGTATCCCGAGTACAAGGCCAATCGCGCGAAGATGCCCGACGACCTGCGCCCGCAGATAGACGAGATCAAGCGCATGGTGGAGACGCTCGGCATCCTGCGGCTGGAGGACCAGGAGACCGAGGCCGACGACGTGCTGGGGAGCATCGCGAAGCGGTTCGCGGGGAAGGACCTCGAGGTGGTCCTGGTGACGGGCGACAAGGACGCCTACCAGCTGGTGAACGAGCACGTGACCATCTACGCCAACCGCAAGGGCATCACCGAGCACGAGGTCTACGACCGCGAGGGCGTCATCGCGAAGCTCGGGCTTCCGCCGGAGAAAGTGATCGACTACATGGCGCTCACGGGAGACACCTCGGACAATATACCGGGCGTGAAGGGAGTCGGCGAAAAGACCGCGCAGAAGCTCATCGCCGAGTACGGGTCGCTGGACGATATCTACGCCAATATCGAAAGCGTCAAGGGCAAGCTGAAAGATACGCTCGCCGCGGGGAGGGAGAGCGCCTACCTCAGCCGCGACCTGGTGACCATCCGCACCGACGTGAAGATCGACCTGGACCTGGATGCGGCGAAGCCGCCCGCGCTCGCGGGCGCGGCGCGCAGGTACTTCGAGGAGATGGAAATGCCGTCCATCGCGAAGGAGTTTCTCGCGGCGGAAGAGAAACAGGGCGGCAGCGCCGGCGACGCGGGGAAGGACTATCGCATCATCCGGACCGAGAAGGATCTCGCGGAGATGCTCGGCGAGATCCGCACGGCGGGGATCGTCTCCGTGGACACGGAGACCACGGCGCTCTCGCCCGTCGAGGCGGAGCTGGTGGGCATGTCGTTCGCAATCCGTGAGCGCGCGGGCTGGTATCTCCCCGTCCGGGAGGAAACGCTCTTTGGCGGAGAAACGCTCGACGCGCGCACGGCGCTCGCCGCGGTGAAGCCGCTGCTGGAGGACCCGGCGGTGAAGAAGGTGGGCCAGAACATCAAGTATGACATCATCGTTTTGAAGGGGGCGGGGATAGATCTGCGCGGCATCGTCTTCGACACGATGATCGCGTCGTACCTGCTCAACCCCACCGAGCGCAACCACAACATGGACGACATGGCGGAGCGCTATCTCAACTATACAACGATCACCTACACCGAGCTCGTGGGGAAAGGGAAGGACGCGGTTCCCATCACCGACGTGCCACTGGAGAGCCTCGCCGAGTACGCCATCGAGGACGCCGATATCACCTGGCGCCTCTACCGGCTGCTGGAGCCGAAGCTCGCAGAGCAGGAACTGGACGGCCTCTTCCGCGACGTGGAGATGCCGCTCATGGAGGTGCTCGCGCTCATGGAGTGGCACGGCGTGAAGATAGATTCCGCGCACTTCGGGAGGCTCGGCAACGAGAACCAGGCGATGCTGACGGAGACCGAGAAGAAGATATTCAAGATCGCCGGCGGCCAGTTTAACATCAACTCCACGCGCGAGCTCGCGGACCTTCTGTTCAACCGGCTGAAGCTCAAGCCCGTGAAGAAGACCAAGACCGGCTTCTCCACGGACATATCGGTGCTGGAGGAGCTGCGGGGCAGGCACCCGATAATCGACCACCTGATCGACTACCGTTCGCTGGTGAAGCTGAAGACGACCTATATCGACACGCTGCCCAAGCTCGTGTCGCCGAAGACGGGCAGGATACACACCTCTTACAACCAGACCATCGTCGCCACGGGGCGGCTCTCGTCATCGTCGCCCAACCTGCAGAACATCCCGGTGCGCGAGGAGATGGGCCGCCGCATCCGCGCGGGCTTCGTCCCGGACAGGGGACGCGAGCTCATGTCGGCCGACTACTCGCAGATAGAGCTCCGTCTCGCGGCGCACCTCTCCGGGGACGAGAACATGATCCGCGCCTTCCGCGAGGGGATCGACATCCACCGCATGACCGCGGCGTCGGTCTTCGGCGTGGCGATGGACGCGGTGACGCCCGACATGCGGCGCCAGGCGAAGATCATCAACTTCGCCACCATCTACGGCGTCTCGCCGTTCGGTCTCTCGCAGCAGGCCGACATCTCCATCCCGGACGCCGCCGAGTTCATCAGGAAGCACTTTGAGGCGTATCCCGGCCTCGACCGCTACGTGAAGGAGACCGTGGAGTTCGCGCGCGCGAACGGCTACGTAAAGACGCTGCTGGGGCGGCGGCGCCCGCTCCCGGACATAACCTCCGACGCGAAGTTCCGCCGCGAGGGCGCGGAGCGCGTTGCCATCAATACGCCCATCCAGGGGACCTCGGCGGACATGATCAAGCTCGCCATGATCGCCATCCAGCGCGTGCTCGACAAAAAGAGAATGGGGACGATGATGATACTCCAGGTGCACGACGAGCTGGTCTTCGAGGTGCCCGATGCCGAGAAGGCCGACGCCGAGGCGCTGGTGCGCCGGGAGATGGAGCGGGCGCTGGAGCTCGCGGTGCCGGTGGTGGTTGATATAGGCTGGGGGAAGAGCTGGGCGGAGGCGCACTGAGGGAGGATCGTCAGGCCCTGGTCTGGACGTAGAACTGGTCGAGCCGGCCCTTGTTCTTCGCCCGCACCTTGCCGCGGAACCGGCACGCGTAATGCTGCCTCACCGCGCTGTACGTCGACCGTGAGATGTTTATCTTCCCCGGAAGTCCGGTCGTCAGCATGCGGCTGGCCACGTTCACCGTGTCGCCCCAGATGTCATAGACGAACTTCCGGTTCCCGATCACCCCGGCGACAACCGGCCCTGTGTTCATTCCGATCCGCACGTCCCAGTACTTTTCCCCGTTGGCGGTTTTGTCCCGCTTCATCTCCTTCATGAAGGCCAGCATCTCCATCGCCGCCTCGACGCAGTCCGCCGCGGCGGACCTGTTGCCGCGGGGAACGCCCGCCGCGCACATGTACGCGTGCCCCATGGTCTTCAGCTTCTCCAGGCCGTGCCGCTCGATGATCTTGTCGAACTTCGTGAAGCAGAGGTCGAGCTCGTCGATCAGCTCCTCCGGCGTCATGTATTCCGCCAGGGCGTGGAAGCCGTGGAAATCGGCGAACAGCACCGTGACGTTCTCGATGCGCGACGGCTTCGAGACGCCGGCCCTTTTCAGCTCGTCCGCGACCTCCGCCGGGAGGACGTTAAGAAGCAGCAGGTCCGACTTCTTCTTCTCCTTCTCCAGGTTGATCTCCGCGTACGAGGTCTGCTTGTAAAAGTAGTACGACATCACGATCAGCGAAACCATCATCCCGGAGATGACGGACGCCGCTATCGGGAAGGCGTACTGATCCGGGATCGCGAAAAGCGGGGCATAGCGGAAGTGGAAGGCGACCTCGGCCGCGAGGGAGATGACGACCAGGAGAATTGCCGTGGCGATGAGCACCCGCTGGTATTTCAGCCTGCGGTCCAGCGC